>NZ_JAVTJA010000008.1:0-252957 GCF_031843785.1 Methylobacterium sp. WCS2018Hpa-22 | reverse complement strand
CGCTCCCCTCTCCCGACCCTCGCTGACGCGAGGGCCACCCTCCCCCGCAGAGGGGAGAGGGGGTTCGGCGGCAACGCCGTGCCAGTTCATCACAACCACAGAGGCCGCTAGCCCATGCTGAGCCTCAGCTTCACCCCCCTCATCCCGTGGCCAGTCATTGCCGGGTTCGGCGTTCTGGTGGCGATCTTCGTCGTCCTCGCCTTCGTGGCGCGGGGGCGCACGGCGATCCTGCGGGCGCTGGCCCTCGGGCTCGTGCTGCTGGCCATCGCCAACCCGTCGCTGGTGCGCGAGGACCGCGAGCCGGTGAAGGACATCGCGGCCATCGTGGTCGACCGGTCGGGGTCGCAAAGTCTCGGTGACCGTCCGGCCATGACTGATACGGTGCGGGCTGAGTTGCAGAGGCGCTTCGGATCGCTCAGCAACATCGAGCCGCGCTTCATCGATGTGCCCGACGCCAAGGACGGCGATGACGGCACCAAGCTGTTCACGGCCCTGTCCCAGGGGCTTGCCGACGTTCCGCCGGATCGCCTCGCCGGCGTGGTGATGCTGACGGACGGCGTGGTCCACGACATCCCGGCCAATGTCGCGGCGCTCGGCATCAAGGCGCCGCTCCATGTCCTCGTCACCGGCCATCCCGACGAGCGCGACCGGCAGATCAAGCTGATCGAGGCCCCGCGCTTCGGCATCGTCGGGCGCGATCTCACCATCCGCGCCGAGGTGATGGAGCGGGGCGGCACCGGCAACGCCACCGTCACCGTGCGCCGCGACGGCGAGGAGATCGGACGCCGCACCTTCCCCACCGGCCAGCCCTTCTCGCTGACGACCAAGATCGAGCATGGCGGCCCCAACGTCGTGGAGATCGAGGTCGAGCCGCTGCCCGGTGAGTTGACCACCATCAACAACCGCGCCGTCCTGCCCATCGAGGGCATCCGCGAGAAGCTGCGCGTGCTCCTCGTCTCGGGCGAGCCGCACCAGGGTGAGCGGACCTGGCGCAACCTGCTGAAATCGGACGCGAACGTCGATCTCGTCCACTTCACCATCCTGCGGCCACCGGAGAAGCAGGATGGCACGCCGATCTCCGAACTGTCGCTCATCGCCTTCCCGACGCGCGAGCTGTTCGTCCAGAAGATCAAGGATTTCGACCTCATCATCTTCGACCGCTACGCCAACCAGAGCGTGCTGCCCTCGGCCTATTTCGACAACATCGTCCGCTATGTCCGCGATGGCGGCGCGCTGCTCATCGCGGCGGGGCCGGAATTCGCCTCCTCGGCGAGCCTCGCCCGTACCCGGCTCTCCCAGATTCTGCCGGGCGAGCCCAATGGTCGGGTGGTGGAGCAGCCCTACAAGGCGGCGCTGACGGGCACCGGCACCCGCCACCCCGTCACCCGCGCCCTGCCGGGCTCGGAGGCCTCTCCCCCGGCCTGGGGTGACTGGCTGCGCATCGTCTCCGCCCAGACCAAGCCCGGCATCCAGCCGATCCTGCAGGGGCCGAACGCCCTGCCGCTCCTCGCTCTCTCGCGGGAGGACAAGGGTCGGGTCGCCCTTCTTCTGTCCGACCATGCCTGGCTCTGGGCACGCGGCTACCAGGAGGGCGGCCCCTATCTCGACCTGCTGCGCCGCCTCGGCCATTGGCTGATGAAGGAGCCGGCGCTCGAAGAAGAGGCCTTGCGGGCGCAGACGACGGGGCATGGCCGCGAAGTCCGCGTCGAGCGCCAGACCATGGCCGAGACTACCGACCCCGTCACCGTGAAGGGACCGACCGGACCGGAGCGGACGCTCACCCTCACGGCCGGGGAGCCCGGCCTGTTCAGCACGACCTTCGAGGCCACGGAGCTCGGGCTCCATACCCTGCGCTCCGGCTCGCTCATCGCCTTCGTCAGCGTCGGGCCGCCGAACCCGCGCGAACTCACCGACGTGTTCAGCGATACCGAGCGTCTGAAGGCCCTGGCCGAAGGGACCGGCGGCTCGATCCGCCGCGTCGCCGATGCGGGCGGGACCACCGTGGTGCCGCGCCTTCAGGCCGTGCGCAGCGGGCGTCTGGCCGGCGCCGACTGGATCGGCTTCCGCCCCAGCGACAGCGCCGTCATTCGCGGCGTCGAGGTCTATCCCCTGGCGCTCGGTCTGTGGGCGCTGGTGGCTTTGGCCGGTGCGGTGCTGGCGATGTGGCTGGTGGAGGGCCGGCGCGGGCGGGCGGCGTAGGTCTCCGACCCTCCCCCCTCTGCGGGGGAGGGTGGTCGCGGAGCGACCGGGAGAGGGGCAGCGCGACATCCGGCACCGAAGCTCCCCTCATCCGACCCGCTTCGCGGGCCACCTTCTCCCGCAGAGGGGAGAAGGAGTGCGCCGGTAGAACGGCCCGGTGCTCTATCTTCCCATCAATGGATCGCATACCGCGTCCCCCTCCCCACAGCGGGAAGAGGGTTCAGCCGCGCGTCTCGCCGCCCAAGATTGCGAGCGGACGAACGGGCCTGACGATCCCAGATACCGTCTCCAAGGCGCCGGGACGGAGTTCGAGCCAGAGGAAGCGCGCGGGGTCGACCGGTCCCGGCGGCAGCAGGCGGCCCGGCGGCACGGGCGCGAAACCGAAGCGACGGTAATAGGGCGCGTCTCCCACCAGAATGACGAGCCCGTGGCCGCCGGCCCGCGCGGCGTCGAGGCTCGCCTGCATCAACGATCCGCCGGTGCCACGCTTACCGAAGCTCGGATCCACCGTGAGCGGCCCCAGCACCAAAAGCGGCCCTCCCGCCTCCGCCGGAGCGACACGAACCGAGCCGACCAGATACGTGCCGACCAGCGCGGTGAAGCAGAGATCCGCCATGGGCCGGGCGCCTTCGCGCAGGCGATTGGCGGTGCGGGCGAAACGTCCCGGCCCGAAGGCGCGGGCGTGGAGGCGTTCGATGGAATCGGCATCGCCCGGCCGCTCGGGCCGAATGACGAGAGGCAGGCTGGTCATGTGGCGCGAGCGGAGAAATCGATGCGCGGATCGATCCAAGTGTAGATCAGGTCGGAGAGCAGGTTCACCGCCAGACCCATCAGCGAGAAAATGTAGAGCGTGGCGAAGACGATCGGGTAATCGCGCCCGACGATGGCGGTGAAGGACAGGAGGCCAAGCCCGTCGAGGGAGAAGATCGTCTCGATGAGCAGGGAGCCGGCGAAGAAGGCCGAGATGAACGCGCCGGGAAAGCCCGCGACCACGATCAGCATGGCGTTGCGGAACACGTGGCCATAGAGCACCCGCCGCTCGGTGAGCCCCTTCATCCTGGCCGTCATCACGTATTGCTTACGGATCTCGTCGAGGAACGAGTTCTTGGTGAGCAGGGTCGAGGTGGCGAAGGCGCCGAGAACCAGCGCGGTGAGCGGCAGCGTCATGTGCCAGGCGTAATCGACGATCTTGCCCCAGAGGGTAAAGTTCTCCCAGCCCTCGCTGGTGAGGCCGCGGATCGGGAAGACCTGCAGGAACGAGCCGCCGGCGAACAGGATGATGAGGGCGATGCCGAACAGGAAGCTCGGGATGGCGTAGCCGACGATGACGATACTGGAGGTCCACAGGTCGAAGCGCGAGCCGTCCTTCACCGCCTTGCGGATGCCCAGCGGAATCGAGATCGCGTAGGACAGGAGCGTCATCCACAGGCCGAGGGAGATCGAGACCGGCAGGCGCTCGCGGATCAGCTGCAGCACCGAGACATCGCGAAAATAGCTCTTGCCGAAATCGAAGGTGGCGTAGTCCCACAGCATCTTGGCGAAGCGCTCGGGTGCCGGCTTGTCGAAGCCGAATTGCTGTTCGAGCTTCTTGATGAAGGCCGGGTCGAGCCCCTGCGCGCCGCGATAGCGCGAACTCGCCTCCGAGCCGCCGCCGGCCGAGCGCCCGCCGCCGCCGAGATCGCCGGCCCCGCCGGTGACGCGGGACAGGCTGCCCTCGCTCTGGCCCTGCAGCTGCGCCAGCACGCGCTCCACCGGCCCGCCGGGGGCGAATTGCACGATGACGAAGGTGATGAGCATGATCCCGAAGATCGTCGGGACCATGAGGGCGATGCGGCGCAGGATGTAGGCGAGCACGTCTGGTCCTCAATTCCTGCCGATTCGCCGGGCCTTGTCGGCATCGTGCCACCAGATCGCCGGGGCGCCGAGATCGTAGGCCGGTCCGGGCGATGGGTGGCCGTAGACGTCCCAGAGGGCAAGGCGGTGATCGGCCTTGTACCACATCGGAATCCAGTAGCGGCCCGAGCGCAGCACCCGGTCGAGGGCGCGGGCGGCAACGGTGAGATCGGCGCGGGTGGACGCATCGAGCACCCGGCCGATCAGGGCGTCCACCGTAGCGTTGGAGATCCCGGCGAGGTTGTCCGAGCCCGGCGTCGCGGCGCTGGCCGAGCCGTAGACCTGCCTCAGTTCCGGCCCGGGCGTTGGGCCGTTGCTATAGCGGCGCGAGGTGATGTCGAAGTCGAAATCCTTCAGGCGGGACTGATACTGGGACGTGTCCACCCGCCGGATGGTGGCCTTGATCCCGATCAGGCCGAGATTGCGGATGAAGGATTGGGTGTGCGGCTCGAGGGCCGGATCGGCGTCGAGGAACTCGATCTCAAGGGGCTTGCCTCCCGGCAGCGCGATGGTGCCGCCTTCCCGCGTGCAGCCCGCCTCGCGCAGGAGCGCCACGGCGCGGCTGAGCAACGCCCGGTCCTGGCCGGAGCCGTCGGACTGCGCGGGTTGCCAGGCCTCGCCGAAGACCTCGTCCGGCAGGCCGGCGCGCATGGGGTCGAGCAGCGCGAGTTCCTCGGCCGAGGGTTTCCCGGTGGCCTTGAGGTCTGAATTCTCGAAGAACGAGGCCGTGCGGATATAGGCGCCGAACATCAGGTTCTTGTTCGCCCAGGGGAAGTCGAAACACAGGCCGATCGCCTCGCGGACCCGGCGATCCTTGAAGGCTTCGCGGCGGGTGTTGATCCACCAGCCCTGCGTGCCGGAGGGTCGCGCATCGGGCACGACCTCCTTGCGCACGCGGCCCTCGCGGAAGGCGGGGAAATCGTAGCCCGTCGCCCAGACGCGGGCGGTGAACTCCTCGCGGAAGGTGAAGATGCCGCTCTTGAACGCCTCGAACGCCACCTGACGATCGCGGAAATACTCGTAGCGAATCTGCTCGAAATTGTTCTGGCCCACCATCACCGGCAGGTCGGCGGCCCAGTAATCGGCCACCCGCTCCAGCTCGATGAAGCGGCCGGCTTCCAGGCGCCCGACCTTGTAGGGGCCGGACCCCATCGGCGGCTCCAGGGTGGAGGCTTCGAAGTCGCGGCCCGCGTAATAGGCCTTCGAGAAGATCGGCAGGGTGGCGACGAAGAGCGGCAGATCGCGGCTGCGGCCCTTCTCGAATCGCACGATCAGCGTCTCGTCGCTCTCGGCCACGGCATCCGCCATGTCGCGGATCACCTGGGAGATCTCGGGGTGGCCCTTCTCCTTCAGTAGATTCAGGGAGAAGGCGACATCGGCGGCGGTGAGGCGCGTGCCATCGTGGAACCGCGCCTGGGGGCGAAGGGTGAAGCGGTAGGTGAGGCCGTCCTCGCTCGCTTCCACGCTGCGGGCGACGAGGCCATAGAGCGAATCGGGCTCGTCCAACGCCCGCACCATCAGCGAATCGAAGGTGAGGTTCATGCCGGCGGCGCCGTCGCCGCGCAGGACGTAGATGTTGAGGGTGTTGAACGTGTCGCCGGCCTGGTTGCCGAGGGTCGCCGAGAGCTGCGCCGAGAACCGGCCGCCGCGCGGGGCCGCCGCGTTCACATAGGCGAAATGCGGAAAGTCGGCCGGGTATTTCAGTTCCCCGAAACTCGACATGCCGTGTCTCGCCCCGGTGAGGGCGGCCCCCGCCGGCTTCGTCAGGGCGGTGGCGATGCCGAGGGCGCCGGCCCCGGCGACGAAGTCCCGGCGGGTCGGCGCGAACCTCACCGCGGCGCCCCGGTCTTGGCGGCGAGCGCCTCGTCGTACCACCATGTGGTCGGGAAGCCGGAGGAGCCGTAGAGCGGCAGGGTCGCCGGATGCGCGAACCGGTTCCAGCGCAGGGTCCGCGACACGTTCGAGGCCCATTGCGGCACGACGAAGTTGTGGGCGAGGAGCACCCGGTCGAGGGCGTGGGTGGCGGCAAGCACGCCCGGGCGGTCCTTGGCGAAGATCACACGCTCGATCAGCGTATCGATGGCCGGGTCCTTGATGCCGATCAGGTTGCGCGATCCCTGCTTGTCGGCCGCGGCCGATCCCCAATATTCGCGCTGCTCGTTACCGGGCGAAAGCGACTGGCCCCAGGAACTCGTGGTCACGTCGAAGTCGAAGCCGCGCAGCCGGTTCTGGTACTGCGCCTGGTCGATGACGCGCAGCGAGGTCTGGATGCCGATGAGCTTCAACTGAGCCGAGAAGGGCAGGATCACCCGCTCGAACACGCTCTGGAATTCAAGGAACTCGACCGTGAGCGGTTCACCGGTCTTCACGTTGGTCATGCGCCCGTCGCGAAGCTCGTAGCCGGCCTCCTTGAGGAGGCGCACGGCCTCGCGCAGGTTGGCGCGCACCGCATCCGGCGTGCCGTTCACCGGGTTCGCGTAGGGGGTCGTGAAGACGGAGGCCGGGACCTTGTCCTTCACCGCCTCGAGGATCGCCAGTTCCTCACCCTGGGGGAGACCCGACGAGACGAGTTCCGAGCCGAAGTAGTAGGAGTCGATCCGCTTGTAGAGGCCGTAGAACAGCGAGCGGTTCATCTCCTCGAAATTCATGGCGAGGTTGAAGGCGCGCCTCACCCGCTCGTCGGCGAATTTCGCCTTGCGGGTGTTGAAGACGAAGGCCTGCATGGTGCCGTTCCCGCGATCGGGGAACTCCTCCTTGATGAGGCGACCCTCCTTCACGGCGGGGAAATCGTCATAGGCCGTGGCCCAGTTGCGGGCGACGTTCTCGGCCCGGAAATCGAACAGGTCGCCCTTCAGCGCCTCGATCAGCACGGTGGAATCGCGAAAATACTCGTTGCGCATCGTGCCGAAATTGTTGCGCCCGGCATTCACCGGCAGGTCGGCGCCCCAGTAATCTGGCACGCGCTCATAGGTGGCGCTGCGGCCGGGCTCGAACTTGGCGAGGCGGTAGGGGCCGGAGCCCAGCGGCATCTCGAGGGTGGTCTGGGTGACGTCGCGCTGGCGTCCTTCCGCGTCCTTGCCCGTCCACCAATGCTTGGGCAGTACGCGGAGCTGGCCGAGGACCTGCGGCAGCTCGCGATTGCCCTTCTCGGCGAAGGTGAAGGTGACTTCGCGCGGGCCGGTGACTTCGCCCTTCGCCACCGTCTGGTAATAGGCGGCGTAGAACGGGCTGTTGGCCTTCAGGGTCTCGTAGGACCAGACCACATCCTCGGGCGTGATCGGCTTGCCGTCGTGCCAGCGGGCATTCTCGCGCAGGCGGTAGGTCACGGAGGAGAGGTCGTCGGCGAGTTTCGCCCCCTCGGCCAGCAGGCCGTAGGAGGTGAAGGGCTCGTCGAGCGATTCCGTCATGAGGGTATCGTAGATCTGGCCGATCCCGCTCTCGAGATCGCCCTTCAGCCCGGAGACGACGAGGTTGAAATTGTCGAACCCGCCCTGTGCCCCGAGGCGGACGAGGCCGCCCTTGGGGGCCTTCGGGTCCGCGTAATCGAAATGCTTGAAATCGGCCGGATATTTCGGCTCGCCCATCAGCGTGAGGGCATGGGCCCATCCACCGTCCTGCGTGGCGGCGCGCGCACTCTCCGCGAAGCTCGCCACGGCGAGGGAGACTGCCAGGGTAGCGGCGAGTAGGCGTCCGATCAGGGCTGTTCGCTTCACGAGGCGGCTGTCTCCCGAATTCCATGGCCGAAGCCGTAGAGGGCTCAGGCGGCATGTCCTTCTAGGACGCCGGGGCGGGGCGCGCCAAGCGGGCAAGTCCCAGGCGCGTCGGTTGAACGCGTGGGAGGACCGTCCTCCGAAGGACGTCGGAGTGCTTGACGGAACTCTAGATCAGGGTCGATTTTCCCGCGACGTACCGCACCGTAGCGGGAGCGGGAGCGGGAGTTTCGTGAGAGAGGGGAAGAACCTGTTTAGGCTGTTCTCCCAAGGGCTTACCTCATCCTGAGGTGCCGCGCAGCGGCCTCGAAGGAGGCCTCCAGAACCCATAGAGCAGACTGGAGGGCTCCTTCGAGGCCCTTTGCTCAGGCAAAGGGCACCTCAGGATGAGGTGGTCTGATTGGATAATCGACTTCTACGGATGATCCGCTCACGGCTGATCAACCGTAGGACAAATCCGATCGACCGGACGTCAGACGATCTGAACGCTCTTGGGCGTGATCTCGGCGATCTTGGTGGCGCCGACCTGGCGCATGATCGTCTCGAACTCGCGCTGCATCAGGGTGAGCACCATCTCGACGCCCGGCTGGCCGAAGGCGGCGAGGCCCCAGATGTAGGGACGACCGACGCAGACGGCGGTGGCGCCGAGCGCCAGGGCCTTGAGCACGTCGGTGCCGCGGCGGAACCCGCCATCGATGAGGACCGGCACCTTGCCGTTCACGGCGGCGACCACCTCGGGCAGCGCGCCGATGGTCGATTGCAGGCTCTCCTCGGCGCGGCCGCCATGGTTGGAGACGATGATCGCATCGACGCCGTGGGTGAGGGCGATCTTGGCATCTTCCTGGGTCATGATGCCCTTGAGGACGAGCTTGCCCTTCACGATGCCGCGCAGGCGCTTCACGTAATCCCAGGTCATGCCGGTGCCGTAGAGGTTGGTCACCTTCGACACGTCGATCTCGTCGAACATCGGCTTGCGGCTGACTTCGTTCTTGAAGCCGGGCGTGTGGCAATCGGTACAGGTGCGGGTGTCGGCGCGGCGCTCGCGGAACAGCGTCTCGGTGTTGCGGCCGCCCTGGCGATCCACGGTGAGCACGATGGCCGGGGCGCCGGCGGCCTCGGCCCGCTTCACCAGCTTCTCGGTCACGGACCAATCGTCGGTCGGGTAAAGCATGTACCAGACGGGCGCGCCGCGCTCCTTGATCACGGTCTCGATGGAGGTGCTGCCCACCGTGGACAGGATCATCTGGTGACCCTTCACCTTACAGGCGCGGGCGGCGGCGGCCTCCGCCTCGGGGTGGAAGGCACCCACGCTGCTGACGGGGGCGAGCGCGATCGGGCTTGCCCAGGTCTCACCGAAGATCTTCACGGTCGTGTCGATCTTGCGCACGTCGATCAGGCGGCGAACGCGGATATGGATCTTATCGAAATCGTCACGGTTGGCCTTCAGCGTCTTGTCGGCGTCGACGCCGCTGGCAAGGTAGCCGTAATGCGCCGGCGGCAATTCCTTCTTCGCCACGGGCTCGAAATCGAACACGTTGAGGGCCTGCGCCGGGGAGGCGATGAGGTCGCCGTTCATCACGGGAGCGGCGCGGAGCACGTCGTAGCTCTGGGCCACGGCTTCGGTGGTTCCGAAAGCGGCGATGCCGGCCAGGGCGCGGGCAGCGCTCGGTGCGAAAAGCGGGCTGGTCGAGAAATACGTCAGCAGCTTGCGACGGTGGATCGATGCATGCTCGCTCATAACACTCTGCCCTTCAAATCCGTTCGACCTATGCGCCGTTTCCACGGCCCAGATTACGCGGCTTTCCTGCATCATTTTTATTGTGCAATGCAATAACTGATATAATTCTAACTCAATGTGGTGGTGTCCCACTCCCCCGTCCTACCGGGAAATCCTTCCACAAAGTCGACAGGGAGACTGTTTTTCGACGCAAAGCGCAGGATTATCGTGCTTAATTTGCTGTCATCACGATCATGCGATCCGCACCGCCTCAGTCACTGGGTGAGCCGGCTTTCACATTATTTTGCTGCAGTGCGGGATGCTGTCGGTCCGGGTGATTCCCTCGTTGGAAACGCGGCTCACGTCCTGGAACGCAAAAGGCCGGGACAAGCCCGGCCTTTCCGATCGTTCATCGATGTGGGAACTTCCCCGGTCGCGTAGCCTACTGCGCGGGCTTCTCTTCCGGCGCTTTCTGATCGACAGGCTTGTCGCCAGCCGGGCTGTCCGCAGCCGCGGCCTTCTCCACGGCGGGGAGCGGAGCCGGCGTATCGGCAAGCGAACGCAGATACGCGATCACATCGGCGCGCTCCTGCGGAGCCTGGATCCCGGCGAAGGCCATCTTGGTGCCGGGCACGTAGGTCTTCGGATTGGCGAGGAAGTGGTCGAGCTCGTCGTAGGTCCAGGTGCCGCCCTTTTCCTTCAAGGCGGCGGAATATTCGAACCCGCCTTCATGGGCGCGCTGACGATCGACCACGCCCCAGAGATGCGGGCCGACCTTGTTGGGGCCGCCCTTCTCGAAACTGTGGCAGGCGGCGCACTTCTTGGCGGCGCCGGTGCCTTTCTCGACGCTGGCGCTGGCGAGGCGAACCGGAAGCGGCTCGACCTTGGCAGCGGCGGCCGCACCACCGCCCGCCGCCTCGGGCTGAGGCTCGGGGAGGGCGTAGCCCGCGCTGCCGGCGGGCTTCGGAGAATAAATCAACTCGGCGACAAACCCGGAGCCCATGGCGAGAAGAAGAGTGCCGAGAACGGCGCCCGCGACCTTGTTCAGCTCGAAAGAGTCCATTCTCGACAACTCCGGGGGCGTCCGCCGGTTGCGGCGGCATGCGAGGCCCGGTGAGCGGATGCCCCGGACTCTGGAAATGTTCGAGGGTGAATAGCGGTACTCGACCGATCTTGACAATGCCGGAGTCACGGGCCGCGTAGTCGCAGAGGCGAAGCTGTCACCCGTGCGCCGCCCCGGCGACGATGACAACCCGCATCGCCCCTGCTAATCCGCCCCCTCACTGGAGAGATCCGCCGGTCGATGTCAGATCCCCTCGTCCTGATCCCCGCCCGCATGGCGGCCACGCGGCTGCCCGACAAGCCCATGGCCGACATCGCCGGCGAGCCGATGATCGTGCATGTCTGGCGCCGGGCCGTGGAGGCCGGCATCGGCCCCGTGGTGGTGGCGACCGATGCCGTCGAGATCGTCGATGCCATCGAGCGGGTCGGAGGCCTCGCGACCCTCACCCGGGCCGATCATCCCTCCGGATCGGACCGGCTGGCCGAGGCCCTCGAGATCATCGATCCGCAGGGCAACCACGACGTCATCGTCAACGTGCAGGGCGACCTGCCGACGATCGACCCGGCGGCCATCGCGGCCGCGATCCTGCCACTCGCGGATCGGGCTGTGGATATCGCCACCCTCTGCGCCCTCATCACCCGCGACGAGGAGCGGCACGATCCCAACGTGGTGAAACTCGTGGGCCATCACGTGACGCCGAACCGCTTGCGCGCCCTCTATTTCACCAGGGCGCAGGCGCCCTGGGGGGAGGGGCCGCTGTTCCACCATATCGGCCTTTACGCCTATCGCCGCCGTGCGCTCACCCGCTTCATGGCCCTGCCGCCCGGGGAGCTCGAGACCCGCGAGAAGCTGGAACAGCTGCGGGCGCTGGAGGCGGGCATGCGCATCGACGCCACCATCGTCGACGACCTGCCGCTGGGCGTCGACACCCCCGCCGACCTCGAGCGCGCGCGGGCCGTGCTCAATGCCCGGCGCCTCAACTGACGAACCGAGTCATCACCTCAATGTCCCAGACGACCGAGCCCCGCACGTCCGAATCCCGCACGTCCGAATCCCGTAAGACGATCTCCTACCAGGGTGAGCCCGGCGCGAACTCGCACATCATCTGCGCCCAGGCCTATCCGGACTGGACCCCGCTGCCCTGCGCCTCGTTCGAAGAAGCCTTCGCGGCGGTGAATGACGGCCGCGCGGCGCTGGCGATGATCCCGATCGAGAACTCCATCGCCGGCCGTGTCGCCGACATCCATCATCTCATCCCCACATCCGGCCTGCACATCGTGGCCGAGCATTTCCTGCCGATCCATTTCCAGTTGATGGCGCTTCCCGGCACGCCGATCGAGGCGATCAGGACGGTGCACAGCCATGTCCACGCCCTCGGCCAGTGCCGCAAGATCATCCGGCGGCTGGGGCTGAAGGCCATCGTGGCCGGCGACACGGCGGGCGCGGCGCGCGAAGTCGCCGAGGCCGGGGATCCCAGTCGCGGCGCGCTGGCGCCGGCCATGGCGGCAGGCGTCTACGGGCTCGATATCCTCGCCCGTGACGTGGAGGACGAGAGCCACAACACCACGCGCTTCGTGGTGTTCTCGCCCGAGGCTGCGGAAGTGCCAGCCAATACCGGACCGACGGTGACGAGCTTCATCTTCCGCGTCCGCAACATCCCGGCCGCGCTCTACAAGGCGCTCGGGGGCTTTGCCACCAACGGCGTCAACATGTCGAAGCTCGAAAGCTACATGGTCGAAGGCCAGTTCTCGGCGACGCAGTTCTATGCGGAGGTCGACGGCCATCCGGAGGATCCGGGTCTCGCCCGCGCGCTGGACGAACTCGCGTATTTCTCGCGCGAATTACGCATCATCGGCACCTACCCGGCCCATCCGTTCCGCGAGACGACGCGGCTGGCGGCGGAGTAGGCGCGGGAGGCGGGGGAGTAGGCGCGGGAGGCGGACCTATTCCCGCTTGATCACCCGGTCGACCACGAAGTCGGACCAGAAGCCGGGGCGGAAATCGCGCTTCAAGGCCTCGGGGTCGTAGACCGCCTCGACCCAGGTCAGGAAATCCAGACCCTTCGCCTCGCCGTCGCGCAGGTAGAGGTCGAAGAAGGCGTCGAGAATCCCGGTCTTGGCGAAGCGGAAATGGCCGTACCGGGCCGAGAGCTGCTGCATCGCCTCCGAGACCGGCACGCCTTCGTGCAGGATGAGGAACAGGGCAGCGCCGAGGCCGGCCCGGTCCGCTCCCGACTTGCAATGCATCACGGCGGGATACTGGACGCCGTCGAAAAACGCCTTCGCGGCGAGGATCGTCTCCTTCGAGGGCGCTTCGCGGGAGCGCAGCACGAATTCGACGAGGTTCAGCCCCTGATGGGCGCAGGCCTCGCGCTGGAGCGGCCAGGAGCCGTGCTCGCGGCCGCCACGCAGGGAGATCACCGTGCGCACGCCCTGCCGCCGGAACCAGGCGAGCTGGTGGGGTGTGGGCTGGGCCGAGCGCCAGATCTTGCCGGTCCCGATCTTGTGACGGTTCAGATAGGCGAGACGGAACACGCCGTGGTCGACGAGCAGCATGTTGGCCCAGGCCCGCACGCGTGCGCTCCGACCGGAGATCGGCTGCTCGAAGCGGGCGATCCGCGCCATGCGCCGGGCATAGCGGATCTCGGGCTTGATGAATCTGTTGAACACGGGTGGCTGCTGGAACCGGTCGGGAGGACAGTGCTGCGGCTCTAACAGCCGGTAGAGGATCGGGCAAACGCGTGTCGCGGAAGGGCGCCATCGGGCATCGATATTCCCGGCCACGAGAATTCGGCATCCGGCTTGCCTTCATCATGCCCGTATCGTGGATTTCGATGCGACGTCGTTCCCGTTTCCACCGAGCGTAGGGACAGTCATGAAGACGAGCACCACCAGCATCCGCCGCGCCCGTTCGGGAGACGCCGACCGGCTGAGCGACGTCTTCGACGAAACCTGGCGGGAGGCCTATCGCGGCATCATCCCCGGCATTTCCCTGGAGCGGATGATCTCCCAGCGCTCGTCGCAATGGTGGGTCGGCGCGGCCCAGCGCAACCGCCCCCTGGTCGTGGTCGAGATCGGCGACGAGATCGTCGGATACGCCATCTACGGGCAGGCGAGGGGGAGCGCGCTGAAGGCAGCGGGCGAGATCGACGAGCTCTACATCCTGCCGGCCTATCAGGGCCTGGGGCTCGGCCGGCGCTTGTTCCGCGCGATCCGCAACGACCTGATCGACCACGGCCTGACACGGATCGGAGTCTGGACGCTGACGGGCAACGAGCGCGCCTGCGCGTTCTACGCCGGTCTCGGCGGCAAGAGGGTGGCCGAGGCCGTCGACCGCATGGCCGGCGCCGTCCTCGACAAGGCGGCCTACCGCTTCGAATGACATCCGGCCGCCGGGCCGGTCAGAAGTCCCCGTCACGGAACCCTAAGCACGGCATGGATCGTTGATCCTGCGCTGAAGCCGGACCGCTCCCACATGTCGGGGGCCGGCCCGGACTTCCCTGCGCCGGAACAAGGACCACAATGACCACCAGTCAGCAGGACGTGTCGCGCCGCGATTGCACGGCGCAGGATTGGGACGACCGCGTCACCCGCCTCACCGAGAAGCTGCCGGACACTTTGCGCAAGGCCATCGAGTGGCTTCGCGAACCCCATCGCCGCTGGATCAGGATCGGCGCGGCGCTGCTGTTCATCCTCGGCGGAATCTTCTCCATCCTGCCCGTGCTCGGGCTTTGGATGCTGCCGGTGGGACTGGCTCTCCTCAGCCAGGACATCCCGGCACTCAAGGTCCCGCTCGAACGCTCGGCCCGTTGGATCGAGGGCGTCTGGCAGCGCTGGTTCGGCTCGCGCAAGAACAAGCCCTGATCGACGACGTGGACGTCGTGGCGATCAACCGGAAGCGGGCTCGATGGACGCTTCACCGGGCGAGCATCGCTGCACCCTGAGGTAACGATTCGGGGCAAAAGCCCCGCGCAACGGGCGAAGGCCGATTTCTTTTAACCGGGAAGGGATTTAAGAGACGCGTCAAACAGCGCCCCAGGTTGCTGCAGGTTAGAGAGAGGACCCCATGATCATCGATTCCATCTCGATCGGTAAGAATCCGCCAGACGACGTCAACGTCATTATCGAGGTTCCGATCGGCGGTGATCCGATCAAGTACGAGATGGACAAGGAATCCGGTGCTCTGGTGGTCGACCGGTTTCTTTACACCGCGATGCATTACCCGGGGAATTACGGCTTCATCCCGCACACGCTCTCGGGTGACGGTGATCCGTGCGACGTTCTCGTGGCCAATACGCGCGCCATCGCTCCCGGCGCGGTCATCAGCGTTCGGCCGGTGGGCGTCCTCGTGATGGAGGACAATGCCGGCGAGGACGAGAAGATCATCGCCGTGCCGTCCCGCCACCTGACGATGCGCTACGACCGGATCGAGAACTACACCGACCTGCCGGACATCACGATCCAGCAGATCCAGCACTTCTTCGAGCATTACAAGGATCTGGAACCCGGCAAGTGGGTCAAGATCAAGCGCTGGGGCGACAAGGCCGAGGCCCAGCGCCTCATCAACGAGGGTATCGAGCGCGCCAAGGCCGAGAAGGCCTGAACCACGGACCTCTCAGGGCCTGTTCCAGAGGTGTTTGTCCAAGCTCTACCTCATCCTGAGGCGCCGCGTAGCGGCCTCGAAGGAGCCCTCCAGTGGTCGTCGCGCGATCCCTGGAAGGCTCCTTCGAGGCCCTTTGCTCAGGCAAAGGGCGCCTCAGGATGAGGAGGTCTGATAGGATGATCTACTGTGCCTTGAGCAGCCACTGAGAAATCCGATCACACCAACGCTCACAAAGCCTCGCCCCGCAACAGCCGGGGCGAGGCAGCCCGCGAGGCCGAGGCCTCGCCGATGAACAGCGATTTCAGTCCGGGGAGCCTGTCGACGAGGCCGAGCCCGAGATCGCGCACGAGGCGAACCGGCAGGACATCGTTGGAAAACAGCCGGTTCAGTCCATCCGTGGCCGCCGCCATGGCGAAGGTGTCGAACCGCCGGCTGCGCTCGTAGCGCTGCAGCACATCCTTCGCCCCCGGGTCGAGGCCGAGCCGCAGGGCCTCCGTGATCTCCTCCGCCAGCGAAGCGGCATCCGCGAGGCCGAGATTCAATCCCTGCCCGGCGATGGGGTGGATCACGTGGGCCGCGTCGCCGAGCAAGGCGAGTCGCTCGCCCCGGAAGCTCCGCGCCATGCCGAGGGACAGCGGGTGGGCGCTCGGCCCGTCTTCGAGGACGAGACGACCGAGATTGAGCCCGAAGCGCCGTTCGATTTCCGCAAGCGTTTCTTCCCGGCTGCCGCCGATCAGCGCCTCCACATCCGAGGTTCGCTCGGTCCAGACGATGGAGGAGCGATGACCCAGCGCGCCGCCATCCACCAGCGGCAGGATGGCGAAGGGGCCGCTCGGCAGAAAATGTTCGAAGGCGCGGCCACCATGCGGACGCTCATGCCCGATCGTCGCGACGATGCCCATCTGCGGATAGGAGCGTCCGACCCAACCGATCCCCGCGGCCTCACGCAATCTCGAACGCGAGCCATCCGCTGCCACCAGCAGGGAGGCGACGGCCTCGCGCCCGTCGGACAGCGCGACGGCGATGCCGGAACCCCGCGCTTGCGCATGGCGGATGCCGACCGGTTCCAGGACAACGCCGCAGGCTCTCGATGCCGAGAGCAGGGATTCCACCAGGAACTCCGCTTCGACCATGTGTGCGAAGGGCTCGCCGGCCTCCGCTACGTCATCGGCGCCATGTCCGCCAAAGGTGAGAAAGATGGGCCGGACCGGGTCCGTCAGCCGACTGTCGCTGATCGCCATGTCGAGGATCGGTTCGGCCGCATGAGCGATGTCGTCCCAGACCCCCAGCCTCGTCAGCATGCGCCGGCCGCCAGCCGCCACCGCGAAGGCACGCCCCCGATGGCGTAAAGCCGCACGATCCAGCCCCGGATCGAAGACGGCCACATCCAACGATTCGCCATGGGCCTGGCGCAGAGCCAGCGCCAGGCTGAGGCCGGGAATACCGCCGCCCGCGACGATCACCTTGCGAGGTGCGCGACCGTCCATCGATCCGCCCATGCTCTTCACCTCGTCCCCCTCCGCGCCGGCTGCGATCCGACGGGCCTGCACTGGCACCGCGTTTCATCCGAGGCAACGTTTCTTGCCCGAGGCCATGCGCTTTGCCGGAGCCAACGCGCGAAGGCGAGGCTTGGTGCATTGGCGAGGCTCGGCACGTGGGCGAGACGTCCGATGCGTGGCTTTCACCCGCGCGCCTTGCATTCCGTGCCCGGTGTGGCGATGCCAATGCCCAATAATACGCGTTGCACGACACCCTCGGTGTCACTGTCCTGCAAAGGCCCGCATGACCGGATCCGTCGACGAACTCCTCGCTTGCCTCGACCTTGAACCGCTCGCTGACGACCTGTTCCGTGGACAGAGCATCCAGACCGGATGGTTCCGCGTCTTCGGCGGCCAGGTGCTCGGGCAGGCCCTAGTGGCCGCGTCGCGCACCGTGGAGGCCAGTCGCCCGGCGCATTCCCTCCACGCCTATTTCATCCTCGGAGGCGATCCCGCCGCCCCGATCGATTACGCGGTGGAGCGGATTCGCGACGGGCGCAGCTTCGCGACGCGGCGGGTCGTGGCCCACCAGCATGGCCGTGCGATCTTCACCCTCTCGGCCTCGTTCCACATCGAGGAGGACGGTGCTTTCCATCAGGCCGTCATGCCGGATGTTCCGGCCCCCGAGGCGCTGCTGGACGCCCCCGCTCTCGCCGCGGCGGCGGGGCCGGCGATCCCCGCGACCATGCGCGCCTATCTCGGACGGGCCACCCCGATCGAGTTGAGGCCGGTGGAGGTCGAACGCTATCTGTCGCGCGATCCGCGCGAGCCTCGGTTCCACGTCTGGATGCGGGCGCGAGAGCGGCTACCGGACGAGCCGGCGCTACACAGGGCCGTACTCGCCTATGCTTCCGACCTAATGCTCCTCGACGCCACCCTGATTCCGCATGGCAAGACGGTGTTCGACGCGTCGATCCAATCCGCCAGCCTGGATCACGCACTCTGGTTCCACCGATCGTTCCGCGCCGATGAATGGCTGCTCTATGTCCATGACAGCCCGTCCGCCTCCGGCGCGCGCGGTTTCGCCAGAGGATCGCTCTTCACTCGAAGTGGCGAGCTGGTGGCCTCCGTGGCTCAGGAAGGCTTGATACGCCCAACCGGCGATGGATCCTGAACCGCTGCAACCTTTGCTTTACTGGCTGCCACTCTGCTCACGATATCGTCTGAATGAGTATTCTTTAGGCGATTGGCGCAGAAATTTCGCCCGATCACGCGTCAGTGATCGGTCACTTTGTGTGCAGATGGCAAAATCGGGAAAAGTTCCCTTTGGCATAATCCTTGAATGATGGGCGCCGATCGCTTGGCCATTCTGGCTGGTGCGAAAATGCCGGATCGCCGGGCCGCGACGTAGATCGCGCCGGTGACCGGGGGCATCCAGAACAAAGGGGGCGCCGCCCATGAAGATCGTGATGGCTATCATCAAGCCGTTCAAGCTCGAGGAGGTCAGGGATGCGCTGACCGGGATCGGCGTGCACGGCCTCACGGTGACCGAGGTCAAGGGTTACGGCCGCCAGAAGGGCCATACCGAGATTTATCGCGGCGCCGAATACGCGGTGAGCTTCCTGCCGAAGCTGAAGATCGAGGTCGCCGTCGCGTCCGACCTCACCAGCAGCGTCATCGACGCCATCGCCGCTGCCGCCCGCACCGGCCAGATCGGCGACGGTAAGATCTTCGTCGTGCCGCTCGAGAAGGCCGTCCGCATCCGCACGGGCGAGACCGACGTCGACGCGCTCTGATCCAGAGGCCCGGCTGGACGACGCTCCGGCCTGCCTTCCCCTGCTTTCCCCACATCACCATCGCACCGCGACCGGGAGTTCCGTTTCCATGAAACTTCGCAATGCCCTTGCGCTCGGGATGGGAGGCGCCGCGCTGGCCCTCCTGTTCGTCGAGCCATCCCTCGCACAGTCGCCGACGCCAGAAGTCGTCTCGGCCCCGGCTGCCACCGCACCCGTTCCGAACAAGGGCGACACCGCCTGGGTGATGATCTCGGCGGTCCTGGTGCTGCTGATGACGGTGCCCGGCCTGGCGCTGTTCTACGGCGGCCTCGTGCGTACCAAGAACATGCTCTCGATCCTGACGCAGGTCTTCGCCATCGCGGCGGTCGTCAGCCTTCTGTGGGTCGCCTTCGGCTACAGCATGGCCTTCACCAATGGCGGCGGTCTCAACGACTTCGTCGGCGGCTTCTCCAAGGTCTTCCTGAAGGGGGTCGATCCGTCCACCACCGTGGCGACCTTCTCTAACGGCGTCGTGATCCCCGAATACGTCTACATCTGCTTCCAGATGACGTTCGCGATGATCACGCCCGGCCTCATCGTCGGCGCCTTCGCCGAGCGGATGAAGTTCTCGGCCCTCCTCGTGTTCTCCATCCTGTGGGTCACGCTGATCTACTTCCCGATGGCGCACATGGTCTGGTACTGGGGCGGTCCGGATGTCGTCGGCGATGCGGCCAAGGCTCTTGCGGCCGCGACCGACGATGCCTCGAAGGCGACCGCTCAGGCTGCCCTGGACGCCGTCAACGCCGATGCCGGAATGCTCTTCAAGTGGGGCGCCCTCGACTTCGCCGGCGGCACCGTCGTGCACATCAATGCGGGCATCGCCGGCTTCGTCGGCTGCCTGATGCTCGGCAAGCGTATCGGCTACGGCCGTGACCTGCTCGCTCCGCATTCGCTGACCATGACCACGATCGGCGCTTCGCTGCTCTGGGTCGGCTGGTTCGGCTTCAACGTCGGTTCCAACCTCGAAGCCAACGGCTCGGCCGGTCTGGCCATGATCAACACCTTCGTCGCCACCGCCGCCGCCGCCGTCTCCTGGCTGTTCGTGGAGTGGATGCTGAAGGGCAAGCCCTCGCTCCTGGGCATGCTCTCGGGCGCCATTGCCGGCCTCGTCGCCGTCACGCCCGCTGCCGGCTTCGCCGGCCCGATGGGATCGATCGTCCTCGGCTTCGTCGCCGGCGGCGCCTGCTTCATCATGTGCTCCACCGTCAAGAACGCCCTCGGCTACGACGATTCGCTCGACGTCTTCGGCGTCCACTGCATCGGCGGCATCCTCGGCGCCCTGGCCACCGGTATCCTGGTGAGCCCGGACCTCGGCGGCGTCGGCATCCCCGACTACACCAGCAAGCCCGGCGAACTGGCTGTGGGCGCCTACGATATGGCGGCCCAGCTCCTCGCCCAAGGTAAGGCCGTCGGCTTCACCATCCTGTGGTCCGCCATCGGCTCCGCCATCCTGTACAAGCTCGTCGACCTGACCATCGGCCTGCGCGTGACCCAGGACGAAGAGCGCGAAGGCCTCGACATCGCCGATCACGGCGAGCGCGCCTACAACTACTGATCCTGCTCTAGCGCGATCTCACCGCACCGAGAGGCCCCGGTTGCCATGCGACCGGGGCCTTTTTCATGGCCGTGAAAGCCCGCGAAGAGGCATCGACCGCCCCTCGGTATACGGGCAGGGCCGGCTCACCCCGCCGGACTGGGGCGAGAATGTGATGCAAATGCAACATCCCGATGGCAAGTCCCGCCAGAAGCCGTATTTGCCTATTTGCTGGGCAATTGCATCAAAGTTAGTTTTGCGAAGATCGGCGGGATTGGGCAACTTGGCTCTCACAGAATAACTGGGGCTGAACTCTAATGACACTGAAGCTGACTTCACTGGGGACTGCCGCTTCCCTCGCCGCGTTCCTGAGCGTTGGCAGCGTCAACGCCGCCGACCTTGCCGCTCCGAAGGTCATGCCGGTCGAGGCGAAGGTCGCCGACCCGCTGATCGGCTTCTCGTTCGGCTCGCGCTACCAGACGGACTACAACTTCCGCGGTGTGTCGCAGTCGAACCGCCAGGGCAGCTACCAGTCCTTCTTCGAGGCCCAGTATTTCGGCGGCTTCGCCTATACCGGCCTCGCCACCTACCAGACCCGCCTGCCCACGCAGCCGGACATGGAGTTCGATCTCGCCGCCGGTATCCGTCCGACCTTCGACAAGTTCACCCTCGATCTCGGCGTGCTCTACTACTTCTACCCGAACGAGAAGCGCCTGCTCGGCCCCGGCGGCGCGTTCCTGACCACCGCCAACACCGACTTCATGGAATATGCCGCCAAGGGCACCTGGGCAGCGTCGGATGCGCTGACCCTCGGCCTCAACGTGTTCTTCTCGCCGAACTTCCTCGGCCAGCACGCCAACGGCACCTACACCTCGGGTACCGCCGCCTACACCCTGCCGGCGAACTGGTTCTCGTTCCTTCCCGAGGCCTATTCGGGCGGCTTCTCGCTCTCGTCCGAGCTGGGCTACTACTTCCTGACCGCTGCCAAGACCTCGGCCACCGGCCAGACCGCGTTCAACCTGCCGAGCTACCTCTACGGCAACGTCGGCCTGTCCTACACCTACAAGAACATCGTCCTCGACGTTCGCTACCACAACACCAACCTGAGCAAGACCGACTGCTTCAACTTCACCGGCGACTACCGCGGCTTCAACAACGGCGGAACCTCCAAGTGGTGTGGCGATGCCGTCATCGGCTCGATCACCTTCCAGACGTCGACTGCAGCTCCTGGCATCTATGCCGAGCCGGGCGGCCTCCTGAACCTCTTCCGCTAAGCCCCAAGCTCAGCGACGGACAAAGAAGGCCCCGGAGCGATCCGGGGCCTTTCTTCGTTGGCGGCGCGGATGAATTCCGGCAAGGCGCGTCGTGACAGTGCATGAAAGCACGGACATCTGTACGCACCGCGCTAACGATCTCTAAGCCTTAAACAGCCGTTAACTCGGTCGCCATAGCGTTACCGGATCGTTTCTCCCTGCGTCTGGTCCCGTATGCGCTCGCTCCGCCGTTCCGCATCGCCTTACGACACCTTCGTCGACAGCTTTCGGCCATTTTTGGCCAAGCGGATGACGGAGATGGGCGGTCTCATCCTCTTTGCCGGCGCGACCGCGCTCACGGTCGCTCTGGCGACCTGGTCCATCGACGATCCGAGCATCAACCACGCCACCGATCATGCCGCGCACAACGTGCTCGGCACCGGCGGTGCGGTGGTGTCGGACCTCGCGATGCAGCTCCTCGGTCTGGGCTCTCTCGCTTTCGCCCTGCCGCCCGCCTTCTGGGGCGTGCAGCTGATGCGATCGCGCGAATTACCCCGGGGCGGGCTGCGGCTCACCCTCTGGATCATCGGATTCTTTGCCGCGAGCGCGGTGGCGAGCGCTCTACCGCCCACCGCCCGCTGGCCTCTTCCCACCGGTCTCGGCGGGGTGGCGGGCGATGCCCTGATCCATACCGCGCGACTCATCGTCGGCGCCATCGCGTCGCCGGCGGCTGCCCTCGTGGGCTTCGCCTTCGCGGCCGTAGCGATCCTCTGCCTCACGGGTGCCTGCCGCGCCGGAGCGGAGCCGGAGGAGGAGCCCTACGATCAGCCCCTTCCGTCCGCGTCCAACCAGCGTCCGCCATCCTCGGCACGGCATGACGGCCGCTATGAGGAGGACGAGCCGAGCCTCGGCATCGTCTCCCTCGGCACCCTGGCGCATCTCCTCATGGGCGGCCGGACCGCCCTCGCCAGGCGCATCGCCGAATGGCGTGCCGAAAGGGCGGCGGCGGCCACGGACCTCGCCTATGCGGGCGCCTCGCCGGCTCTGGCCGCGCGCCGCGCGTTCTCGGATGGAGACGACGCGCCCTGGTCGACCCACGCACCGCAGGAGATGGGAAACCCGGCGAGAGGCGATGCCGCCTCGGCGCGTCGCGAGCCGGTCTTCGAGCCGCAGCCCGTGGCGGAGCCCCGGCCGGTGACACGCCGGCCCCTCCCGGAGCCGATCCTGCACGACGACGAGCCGGATGATGGCGGCGAGGAGTTCTATGCGTCCGAGGAACCGGCCGCGTCTGTGCCGCCCCCGCGCTCCCGCGTCGCCCCTGTGGCACCGTCTCCCGCTCCGGCGCCGATCCGGCGCGCGCCCGTCTCCCAAAACTATGGCGCGGAGAGCTACGCCCATCCGGCCCTCGAATTGCTCGCCGAAGCGCCGAGCCTGTCCCTCGCCAGCCAGGTCTCGACGGAGGCCCTGGAGCAGAACGCGACCCTGCTCGAGGCGACGCTCAGCGATTTCGGCGTGCGCGGCGACATCCTCGCCGTCCGCCCCGGCCCGGTGGTCACGCTCTACGAACTAGAGCCGGCCCCCGGCACCAAGTCGAGCCGCGTGATCTCGCTCTCGGACGACATCGCCCGCTCCATGTCGGCGGTCTCGGCCCGCGTGGCGGTGGTGCCCGGCCGCAACGCCATCGGCATCGAACTGCCCAATGCCAGGCGCGAGACCGTGTATCTGCGCGAGCTTCTCGCTTCGGCGGATTTCGTCGAGACGAAGCAGAGCCTCGCTTTGTGCCTCGGCAAGAATATCGGCGGTGAGCCGATCATCGCCGATCTCGCCAAGATGCCCCACCTGCTCGTCGCCGGCACCACCGGCTCCGGCAAGTCGGTGGCCATCAACACGATGATCCTGTCGCTCCTCTACCGGATGAAGCCGGAAGAGTGCCGCCTGATCATGGTCGACCCGAAGATGCTGGAACTCTCCGTCTATGACGGCATCCCGCACCTGCTCTCCCCCGTCGTCACCGACCCGAAGAAGGCGGTCATCGCCCTCAAATGGGCCGTGCGCGAGATGGAAGAGCGCTACAAAAAGATGTCGAAGGTCGGTGTGCGCAACATCGACGGGTTCAACGCGCGCCTCGCCGAGGCCCGTGGGCGCGGCGAGGTCCTGACCCGTACGGTCCAGACAGGGTTCGACCGCGAGACGGGCGAGGCGGTCTACGAGACCGAGGAGATGGATCTCAATCCGCTCCCCTACATCGTCATCGTGGTCGACGAGATGGCCGACCTGATGATGGTGGCCGGCAAGGACATCGAAGGCGCGATCCAGCGTCTGGCGCAGATGGCGCGCGCGGCCGGCATCCACCTCATCATGGCAACGCAGCGTCCCTCGGTGGACGTCATCACCGGCACGATCAAGGCGAACTTCCCGACCCGGATCTCCTTCCAGGTCACGTCCAAGATCGACAGCCGCACGATCCTCGGCGAGATGGGCGCCGAGCAGCTGCTGGGCCAGGGCGACATGCTGTTCATGGCCGGTGGCGGACGCACCACCCGTGTCCACGGCCCGTTCTGCTCGGATTCGGAAGTCGAGAGCGTGGTCGCCCACCTCAAGCGCCAGGGCCGGCCGTCCTATCTCGAAGCCGTCACCGCCGACGATGGCGAGGACGACGACAAGGGCTCGAAGGGCGGCGGAAAATCGGCCAAGGGCGCGATCGACGAGATCGAGGTCGATGGCGCGGTCTTCGACCAGGGCAGCTTCGGCGAGAGCGGCGGCGATCTCTACGCCCAGGCCGTGCAGGTGGTCATGCGCGATAAGAAGGCCTCCACCAGCTACATCCAGCGCCGCCTGCAGATCGGCTACAACCGCGCCGCCTCGCTCATGGAGCGGATGGAGGTGGAGGGGATCGTCGGCTCGGCCAACCATGCGGGCAAACGCGAGATCCTGGTGGAGCCCGATCCGCACGAGATGTGACGCGCAGCCATCAGCTGCGCGGCGCGAACAGGATGATCCCGGTGCCGACGAGGCAGATTGCGGCACCGGTCATATCCCACCGGTCCGGCCTCTGGCTCTCGGCGAGCCACAGCCACAGGATCGAGGCGGCGATGTAGACGCCGCCATAGGCGGCATAGGCCCGGCCCGCCGCGTCGCTCTCCACCCTGGTGAGCAGCACGGCGAAGAGGACGAGGGACGCCACGCCCGGCAGGGCCCACCAGGCCGACCGGCCGAGTCGCAGCCAGGCCCAGAAGGCGAAGCACCCGGCGATCTCGGCCAAAGCGGCGCCGGTATAGACGAGGGCGGTGATCAGGGGTTCGCTCCATCACGAAGGGGGACCGTGCGCCGCGTTCCCATGCCGGTCATTCTCTCAGCGGGACGACGGCCCGCGAGGGCCGGGCCTCCGCCTCCCGCCCGACATTCCGGCCCAGAATGGATCCGAGTGCCGAATCCAGCCGGGCATGCCGGAAGGCGAACCCGCTGGCGAGCGCTTTCTCGGGCAGCACCCTCTGCCCGCCCAGGAGCATCTCCTCGGCGAAGTCGCCGCCCAGCCAGCGCAGGAGCCGCGCCGGAAGCGGGAAGATTGCCGGGCGGTGGAGCTGCCGCGCCAGGGATGCGGCGAAATCGGCATTGCGGACCGGCTCCGGCGCGGTCGCGTTCACCGGTCCCGCCAAGGTCGGCGTCGCGATGGCGTGGCAGATCAGGCGGACGAGGTCGTCGCGGGAAATCCACGACATCCATTGCCGCCCGGAGCCGATCCGTCCCCCGAGGCCGAACTCGAACGGCATGAGAAGTCGCGCGAGGAGGCCGCCCTCGATTCCGAGCACCAGCCCGGTGCGCAGGAGGACGACCCGTGGGCCGAGGGCCGCGATTGCCATCGCCTCCCGCTCCCAGGCCGCGCACACCCTTTGGGTGAAGGCTGGAGCCGCCGGGCTCGATTCGGTGAGGCGGTCATCGCCGCGCAGGCCGTACCATCCGACGGCCGAGCCGCTGACGACGACGGAAGGTGCCCTGTCGAGGCGGGCCACCAGTTTGGCAAGCCCGCGAGTCGTCCTCAGGCGCGACGCGAGGATCGCGCGGCGCTTGGCGGGCGTCCACGGCCCGTCGGCGATCGGTTCGCCCGCGAGATTCACGATGGCATCGAGCCGCGCGCCGTCCGGCAGTTGGTCGAGGGAGGTGACGATCCGCAACGGCGCGGGCAGTGCCGCGGCTTTCGCCCCGTCACGGGTCAGGACCGTCACCTCGTGGCCGACCGCCACGAGGCTCGCCACGAGGCGTTGGCCGACGAAGCCGGTGGCGCCTGTCACCAGGATTGTCCGCGCCGGAGCGAGCATGTCCGTGAGCCCGGCCGGCGCGGGCAGGCCCAGGCGCTCGGACCGCCCGGCGGCGAACCAGTCGCGTAGGCCGAAGATCGCGACGGAGAGCGAGGCGGCGAAGGCGAGAGCGCTCCAGGCTCCGTGGCTGACCCAGGCGATGCCCGTGGCCTCTCCGGCCCAGCCGAGCAGCACCGGAAGAATGAGGACGAGGATCGCACCGTAATTCAGCGCCAGGAGGGTGTGGTTCACCCGTTCGGTGGCCGGCAGGCGCCGACTCAGATCCTCCTCGACGAAGTCCATCAGCGTGATCACGACCTCGACGATGAGCACGCCCATGATGGCCCAGGCGAGCAGTCCCTTGGGTTCGGCGAAACCGAGGGTGAGGAAGAGCAGGGCATAGAGCCAGTTGCGCACGGCATGGAGACGCAACTCGCCGCGCTGGGACGGTCGCCAGGCGAGGCGCTCGGTTAGTTCGTGGTGGTAGAGGGTGTCGAAGGCCCCCATGGCGATCTGCACGGCGATCAGCGACCACAGCAAGGTCGAGGTCATGATGTCGGGTCTCCCCCGTGATGGATCAGGCGTCGACGACGTCGCGGAACTCCGCCTCCTGGCGGATCAGCGTGCCGAACCAGGGATGACGAATGGTGAGGATGAAGGCGAAGCGGTTCGCTCTGGTCTCGCCGTGGGTCACCGTGAGGGTGCCCGGCGTCGTGAAACCGGGAAGCGGCAGACGCCATTCGCCCAGCCGGATGAAGTAGCGGCGGCTCGAAAAGACCAGCCTGCCGTCGACCACGGCGACATCGAGGCTCATGCCGAGACCGCCGCCCACATGCTCTTCGAGGCCGGTGGGCCCGGCGAAGCGCTTGGCCGAATTGACGGTCTGGGGAAATCCGTCCGGCCGCGCGTAGAGCCGCGTCCAAACCTGCCCGCCCCCCGACCGGTCCTCCGTCACGGAGACGACGCTGGCGAGGCCCTTGGCCCGTGAGGTGGGGAGCGGGCCGCCGATGAGGCGGGCAGCTTGTGCCACGACCCAGCCGAGGCGGCTCATCCGCGTCTCGACCACGGTGCCCACATAGACGGCGCTGGTGCCGGGTTGGAGACGCTTGGTGAAGCGCCGGCGGATCGCGGGCGACAGAGTGGTCCAGTCCTCGTCCGCGATCAGGCTGCGGAAGCGCAGGTCGCGGAGGTCGGCCTCGTGCGCACGGGCGATTACCGGGCTTTCGCCGATGGGAGGCGCCGTGCCTCCCACGGAAGGCCCCCTCAATGCCGTCATGATCATGATCGCGGCTCCCCGGTTCAGCCTTCGGGCTTGGAGGGCAGGAAGCGCACGATCCGGCTGCCGAGGCGGATCAGCTTGGCGAGGGTCGCGTGCGGAACGCCCAGCATCTGGCTGTGCCAGCGGTCCATGGTCTCGGTGAATTCGAGCATCGCCTTGAGGCGGCGGGAGGCGACGGCGCCGATGGTCGGATCGCCCTCGGCCTGCGCCACGCAGGTGCGCAGGGCCGCGATCGCCGGATCGATCTCGCGCTCCTTGCGGCCGGCGGCGATGCGCGTGACCATCTCCCACAGGTCGGTCTCGGCGACGAAGTGATCACGGCGCTCGCCCAGCACGGGGACGCGCCGGATCAGGTTCCAGCCGGACAGTTCCTTGAGCGATGTCGAGACGTTGGAGCGCGCGATGCCCAGCGTCGCCGCGATCTCCTCCGCCGCCAGGGGCTTGTCCGACAGGTAGAGCAGGGCGTGAATCTGGGCGACGGAGCGGTTGACGCCCCATTGCCCGCCGAGATCGCCCCAGTGGAGGATGAAGCGCTCCACCGCCACGGGGAGCTTTTCGGGAGTGTCTGTAATTTCTGTCATGACAGAAATTACAGACATAAAAGAACCCGAGTCAAGCGACCGCCTCGTCGGGCGATGACAAGCGGCGTGTCAGTCTGTGCTGAAGCGATAGGTCGTCGTCGCGGTGAAGATCTCGCCGGGGCGGAGCGTCGTGGAGGGAAACTCCGCCCGGTTCGGCGCGTCGGGAAACCCCTGCGCCTCGAAACAGACCGCATCGCCGGCTCGGTACAGCCGCCCGCCGGACCCGATCACCGTGCCGTCGAGCATGTTGGCGGTGTAGAGTTGCAGGCCCGGCTGGGTGGTGGCGACGTCGAGCCGTCTCCCGCTCGCAGGATCGACGGCGGACGCCGCATGCCGGACGGAGCCGGGTTCGCGCAGCACGAAGGTGTGGTCGTAGCCGTGGGCCAGAGCGAGCTGCGAATCCCCGTCGCGGATGCGTGAGCCCAAGGCTTCGGGCTCGCGGAAATCGAAGGCGGTGCCCGCCACGGGTCTGATCTCGCCCGTGGGAATCTGGTCGGCATCGGTGGGGAGGTAATGGTCCGCCGCGATGGCGACCCGATGTTGCATCACGTCGCCGGAGCCCTCGCCGGAGAGATTGAAATAGCTGTGGTTGGTGAGGTTGAGGATGGTCGGCCGGTCGGTCCAGGCCCTGTAATCGATCCGCAGGGTCTGGTCGTCGCTGAGGGAGTAAGCGACTTCCACATCGAGATTGCCGGGGAAGCCCTCTTCGCCGTCGATTGAGCGATAGCCGAGTACCAAAGTCGTCTCGTCCGCCCGGATCACCCGCCAGACGCGGCGGTCGAACCCATTCGTCCCGCCATGCATGGTGTTGCCACCGACATTGAGCGGCAATTGGTATCCGTGTCCGTCGAGGCTGAAGCGCCCTCCGGCGATGCGGTTGGCGTAGCGTCCGATGATGGCGCCGAAATGCGCGTCGCTGGCCTCGTAGCCCGCGACGTCACGCGCACCGAGGACGACATTGGTCCAGGCTCCCTCGCGGTCGGGCGTATCGATCCGGCTGACCACGCCGCCATAATCGAGGATGTCGACACGCAGGCGAGACCGGGCAAGCCTGTATCGAGTGACGGGGCTCCCATCCTTCGTCCGTCCGAAGGGCTGTCCTGCCATGCCGGCATCCGTTTCACGCGCGAGGATTCGTGACGCTTCAACGCGTGGAAAGCGGATCAGGGGGCGGCGGGCTCTTCCGCATCTCCGGACAATTGCATGCGATGCAGACGGGCATAGCCACCATGCGAGGCCATCAGGGCGTCATGCGTCCCCGTCTCGATGATGCGGCCGGCCTCCATCACCACGATCATGTCGGCATCGCGCACCGTGGAGAGGCGGTGCGCGATGACGAGGGTGGTCCGCCCCTGCATCAGGCGCAGCAGCGCGCCCTGGACCAGCCGCTCGGATTCGGAATCGAGGGCACTCGTCGCCTCATCCAGAAGCAGGATCGGCGCGTCCTTGAGGAAGGCGCGGGCCAGGGAGATGCGCTGGCGTTCGCCACCGGACAGGCGCCCGCCGGAGGGGCCGACGCGGAACTCGTAACCCTCCGTCAGCCGGGTGATGAATCCATGCGCTGCGGCGGCCTCCGCAGCGGCCTCGATCTCGGCGCGGGTCGCACCGGGGCGGCCGAACCCAATATTGGCCGCGATGGTATCGTCGAACAGCACCACGTCCTGGGAGACCACTGCCACGGCCGCGCGCAGGGATGGAATCGTCACGTCGCGCAGATCCGCGCCGTCGATGAGAACGCGGCCCCCCGTCACGTCGTACAGTCGGGGCACGAGGTTCAGCAGAGACGACTTGCCGGAGCCGGAACGCCCGACCAGGGCGACGGTGGCGCCTGCGGGAACGGTGAGGTCGATGCCCTCCAGCGCCGGCGCATCCTCGCGATATCGGAAGCGGACCTCCTCGAAGCGGATCTCGCCGCCGGTGATGACCAGCGGCACGGCATCGGGCTTTTCACGAATGCGCGGTGCTTCGTCCATCAGGGCGAAGTAGCGATGGAGCGCCGCCCCGGCTTCCTGAAGGATGGCGTTGAGGGTGCCCAAGGCGCGGGCGGGCTGCGCGGCCAGGAGCAAAGCTGCCACGTAACCGGTGAAATCGCCCACCGTGCGGTCACCGGACATGACGCGCTGGCCCACCAGGACCAGCACCGCCGCCACGGCGAAGCCCCCGCCGATCTCCATCAACGGGTCGAGGCGTCCCCGCGCATTGGCCGCCTTCATCTTCAAGCGGCGGACGGTATCGAACGCGCCCGAGGCACGGCCCTTCAGGTAGGATTCCAGCGCGTAGGTCTTGGCGATGCGCGCGCCCTGCAGGCTCTCGGTGATGAGGCTGGCGGTGAGGCCCATCTGCTCCTGCGTGGTGGTGGAGACCCGCCTCAGCTTCTTGCCGATGCGGCCGATGGGGCCGGCGACGAAGGGCACGACCACGCCGGCCACGAGGGTGAGCACCGGGTCCATCCAGAGCAGCGCGACGACGAGGGCGATCAGCATCGCGAGGTCGCGCAGCAGCACCGTGGAGATGCGGGTCAGCGCCTCCTTGATGAAGGCGAAATCCGTTGTGAATCGCTGGGTGAACGCCGCCGGGCTCTCGCGGCCGAGTTGGGCGAGGTCGGAATCGATGAGGTGGCCGTAGAGCGCCGCCTGCATGTCGGCCTCGACACGGGTGACGACCCGGTTGGTCAGCACCGTCTGCCCGAACAGGGCGAAGCCCCGGATCGAGGTGATGGCGATGACGATGAGCGGTCCGTAGGTGAGGGCCGACGGGTCCTTGTGGTCGAACGCGTCGAACGCCCCCTTGATCAGGGCGGGATACAAACCCGTCGCCGCTCCGATGATGGCGATGAGCACCAGCACCACGGCGAGGGTGCCCCGATGCGGACGCAGCCATTCGCGCCAGACCCGGCCGAGGAGGGGGAGGGTCTCACCCCTCAGAAACGGCCGACGGGCCATGCTCATCCATTGTCTGTCGCGCGGGGGGCTCCCGGCTCTCGGTCGGGGGTTTGCAGGTCGGAGACCGGAAGATCAAGCAAGGCCATCGGGCTTGGCAATGTGATAGTGTTACATTACACGGCGCGACGGATCATCTGGTCTGCCCGTTTCCGGGAGCCGATGCGAAGGACGACGGGTATGCGATCGAGACGTCACGCCATGAAGACGGGCCTTTCGGCGTGGGTCGGTATCGCCCTCGCTCTCACGGCCTTCGGCGGGAATGCGGATGCCGCCGAGCCGCTGAAGGCGGTGGCGACCTTCTCGATCCTCGGTGATCTCGTGAAGCAGGTGGGCGGCGACCGCGTCGAGATCTCGACTCTCGTCGGCCCCGATGCCGACGCACATGGCTACAACCCGGCCCCCGGGGATGCGCGCAAACTCACCGCCGCCAATCTCGTCGTGGTCAACGGCCTCGGCCTGGAAGGCTGGCTCGACAGGCTGATCAAGGCCTCCGGGACGAAGGCGCTCGTCATCGTCGCGACCAAGGGCGTGAAGCCCATCGAGGGTGACGACGACCATGGCGGAGGGCATGCGGGACACGCCCATCACGACGATCCCCATGCCTGGCAGAGCATCGCCAATGTGCGGATCTACATCGGCAACATCAGCGACGGGCTCTCGACGATCGATCCCGAACACGCCGCCGACTACGCAGCCAACGCGAAGGCCTATCTGACGACCCTGGCAGGTTTGGAGACCGACATCCGCACGGCTATCGCGGCGATTCCCCCCGAACATCGCAAGATCATCACCACGCACGATGCGTTCGGCTATTTCACCGCCGCCTACGGCCTCGACTTCATCGCGCCGCAGGGCGTCTCCACCGACAGCGAGGCGAGCCCGAAGGATGTGGCCCGCATCATCCGGCAGATCCGGCGCGACAAGATCCCGGCCGTCTTCCTCGAGAACGTGGCCGATCCCCGCCTGATGCAGCAGATTTCGCGGGAGAGCGGTGCCGTTGTGGGCGGCAAGGTCTATTCCGACGCCCTGTCGGGTCCCGATGGTCCGGCGGCCACCTACGTGGCCATGATGCGCAGCAACATCACCGCCTTCAGCGCGGCTCTCGGCAAGAAGTGAGTGCCCGGCGGGGTTTTGGGTCGGAGCCACTCACCCCGCCGTCTCGCCGATGACTTTCTGCAGACAGATCGTCCGGGTGTCCCGGTAGCCGAGATGTTCGTAGAAGTGGCGGATCGCTTCGTTCTCTTCGCGCACGAGAAGCTGAACCTTCCAGACGCCACGCGCGGACAGCCACCGCTCGGCTGCTTCCATGATCGCCCTGCCCAGGCCGAGGTCGCGATACCGCGGGTCGACGGCGACATAATAGAGCCATCCCCGGTGACCGTCCTCGCCCACCATGGCGGTGGCGGCGACGGCCCCCTCGCGCTCGACGACCAGGATGGTCGAGTGCGGATCGCGGCGGGCGAAGGCGATGTCCTTGCCCGCATCGTTCCACGGCCGAGAGATTCCGGCCGCGAGCCATAGGGCCGCGACGCCATCGAAATCGGCGTCCTGGAATTCACGGATCACGGGCGTCATCGCGTGAGGGTCTCCTCGCAGACGATTTGAGGCGGCTCAGCCGCCCGTCATCGGCGGGAAGAACGCGATCTCGGTGGCCCCGGCGATGGGCGCATCCGGCTTGGCATGGACGCGGTCGATGGCCGCCCGCACGATGCCGGCATTCTCGAACGCGTAGGCATATTCCTCGCCCCTGCCACTCAACCAGGCCACGAGGTCGGCGACCGTCTCGGTCCCGGCGGGCGGGGTCACGACCTCTTCGGCCTTGCCGATGCGTTCGCGCACCCAGGCGAAATAGACGAGCTTCATGGTCTGCCCTTCCGGCTGTGGCATCGGCGGGTCAGCGCGGATCGTCCATCACGTGCCGGATGCCGGCTCTCATATAATCGTAGCCCGTGTAGAGCGTCAGGGCCGCGGCGACCCAGAGCAGGGCCTCTCCGGCGATGACGGTATGGGGGAGGATCGTCTCCCCCGCCTTTCCGGCCACGAGGAAGCCGATCGCCACGAGTTGAAGGGTGGTCTTCCATTTGGCGACGCGGCTGACCGGTACGCTGACCTTCAACTCCGCCAGATATTCGCGCAGGCCCGAGACGAGGATCTCGCGGCACAGGATGACGATGGCCGCCCACAGGCTCCAGTCATGGATCGTCTTGTCGGCCACCAGCATCAGCAGACAGGCGGCGACGAGCAGCTTGTCGGCGATCGGATCGAGCATGCGCCCCAGGGCCGAGCTCTGATCGTAGGTCCGGGCGACGTAGCCGTCGAGATAATCGGTGATGGCGGCCGCGATGAAGACGCCGAGAGCCGCGAACCGTGCCGCATGCTCGTCCGGCCAGTACAGCAGCGCCACGACGACGGGGACGGCGACGAGCCGCCCGTAGGTCAGGCAATTCGCCAGCGTCCAGGCCGGTGACCGGCGTCGGAGAGGAAGGACAGTCATCGACGCGGTGAAACCATGGGCGGGGGGAGGGGTCAACCACGATGATGCAAACGGACAAGCTGCTTCGATAGCGCCTAGGCCGTCGCGCTGGGCCCATCGCAACCGAATGTGCCGAGCCGGATTTTGTGCTACCAATGCGCTGAGGGAATAGAGTGCTCACGCATGTCGTCCGCAGACACGATCAGCATCACCATGACGCCCGATCTCTATCAGGCGGTACGTGAAAGCATCGAGGCAGGTGAGTATTCATCGACCAACGAGGTCATGCGTGATGCGCTGCGACTATGGCAGCGGCAACGGCTCGAAGAAGCGGAGCGCTTGACCGAGATACGGGCTCGTGTTCGCCGCTCACTTGGTGACGCCCGGCAGGATCTGACGGCGATGGAAGCGGACCTTCACCTCGCACGCCTGTTCGCCGGCGAAGGCGCCAAGACCTCGGGTGCGTAGACTCCCGGTCTTCTTCCGGCCGGATGCGTTGGTCGACCTTGGCGACATTTTTCGCTTCGTTCGCGAAGCGAGTGGAAGCGTGTCGGTCGCCGCGTCGTTCGTACGACGCATCAAGTCCCGATGTGATCGAATCGGAGATGCGCCTCATGCCGGTCGACCACGCGACGACCTCGTATCCGGCCTTCGCACGGTACCATTCGAGCGTTCCGCCGTAATCGCTTATCTGGTCGAGGACGACAGGGTCCGGATCACCAACATCTTCTATGGCGGGAAGGATTACGAGGCACTGTATCGCCGGTCAGACGACGACCCCGGCACCGAACCCACCTGACGCAGGCGTTTTTGAGCCTCAGCCTCCGGCATGGAAGAAATCATACACCGCACGTGCCGTGGCTGCGTTGACGCCGGGCGTGGTCGCCAGATCCTCCAGGGAGGCGCGCTGGATCGCCTTCACTGTCCCGAAATGGTGGAGGAGGGCGCGCTTGCGGGTCGGGCCGATGCCGGCGATCTCGTCGAGGGGGTTCTTGATCATCTCGCGCTTGCGCTTGGCCCTATGCGTGCCGATGGCGAAGCGATGGGCCTCGTCCCGCAGGCGCTGGACGAAGTAGAGGGTCGGATCGCGCGGCGGCAGCTTGAACGGGGCCTTTCCGGGCACGAAGAAGGTCTCGCGTCCGGCATCGCGATCGCGACCCTTGGCGATGCCCACGAGGGCGACATCGGTGACTCCGAGTTCCTCCAGCGCCGTGCGGGCGGCTTCGAGCTGGCCCTTGCCACCGTCGATGAGGACGAGATCCGGCCAGGCCGGCATGGTCTCGCTGTCCGATTCGGGAACCGGCTCGGCCGCACCGCCTTCGCTCGCTGAGATCGCCGCCTCGTTGGCGGTACGGGGGTTTTCCTTCACGAGACGCTTGAAGCGGCGCTGGAGCACCTCCTTCATCATCCCGAAATCGTCGCCCGGCGTCAGCTCCTCCGACTTGATGTTGAAGGTGCGGTAATGCGTCTTCGCAAAACCCGACGGGCCGGCGACGATCATGCCCCCGACCGCGTTCGTGCCCATGATGTGTGAGTTGTCGTAAACCTCGATGCGGCGGGGTGGGGCGGGCAATCCGAACGATTGCCCGAGCGCCACGAGCAACTTGCCCTGCGAGGCGGTGTCCGCGAGCCTGCGGGCCAGGGCCTCCTTGGCGTTGCGCTGGGCATATTCCACCAGGGCCTTGCGCTCGCCGCGCTGAGGCTGATGGACTTCCACCCTGTTCTCGGCGCGGCTCGACAGGGCGGCTGCCATCAGCTCCGCATCCTCGATCGCATGGGAGACGAGGACGATCCGGGGAGCCGGCTTGTCGTCGTAGAACTGGCTGATGAAGGAGGCGAGCACCTCGTCCGGCGTCATGCTGCGATCGGCCTTCGGGAAATAGGCGCGGTTGCCCCAGTTCTGGAAGTTCCGGAAGAAGAACACCTCGATGCAGAACTGGCCGGCCTGTTCGTCGAGGGCGAAAACATCCGCCTCCTCGATGCCCTGGGTGTTGACGCCCTGGGTCCCCTGGATCGCCGAGAGCGCGCTGATCCTGTCCCGGAAGCGGGCGGCACGCTCGAATTCGAGCTTCTCGGAGGCGTCCTGCATCTCCTCGCGCATACGGTCCTTCACCGCGTTGGACTTGCCCGCGAGGAAGCTCTTCGCATTCTCGGCGAGCGCCTGATATTCCGGCAGGCCGATCTCCCCGGTGCAGGGTCCCGAGCAGCGCTTGATCTGGTAGAGCAGGCAGGGCCGCGTGCGGTTCTCGTAATAGCTGTCGGTGCAGGTGCGTAGCAGGAAGGCGCGCTGGAGCGCGTTGACCGTACGGTTCACCGCCCAGACGGTGGCGAACGGGCCGTAATAGCTGCCCTTGCGCCGCCGCGCACCGCGATGCTTGACGATCTGCGGCGCCTCGGAATCGGCCGTGACCAGGATGTAGGGAAACGATTTGTCGTCCCGCATCAGCACGTTGAAGCGGGGCTTCAACTGCTTGATGAGGTTGGCCTCGAGCAGCAGCGCCTCGGTCTCGGTGGCCGTGGTGACGAATTCCATCGCCGCCGTCTGCGAGATCATCCGGGCGATGCGATTGGAATGGGCCTGGCCCCTCGCATAGGAGCCGACTCGGGCCTTCAGGTTCTTCGCCTTGCCGACGTAGAGGACATCGCCCTTCTCGTCGAACATGCGGTAGACGCCCGGTCCCGACGGCAGCGTCGTCCAGAACCGGCGGATGATCTCCGTGCCGGCTTTGACAGCGCCTTCCTCGAAATCGAAATCGATCTCCGGTCCGTCGTCGATACGTTCCGGGGTCTCGTCCGCATCCTCACGCTCGTCGAACGAATCCGGCGGCAGGTCTCGTTGGGAAGACAGGTCTTTCGCGGGCTGGCGGCTCATGCCCGAGACTTAAGCGCCGGGGATTCGAGAGGGAAGGGGCTCCCGGTCTCGCCGACCCGCGAAGGTCGGCGCATGCGCGTCTTAATCGAACAGCGCGTCGATATCGCCCTGGTCCACATGTCCCGGATCGCTGTCGAGCTTGGGTCCGTTGAGGAGTGAGCTCTCGTCGTCGATGCTGGGGCCCTGGGGCACGACGCCGAGGATCTCGCTGAACGAATTGAGGCCGCCCCAGGCCTCGATCATGCGGTCGAGATGTTCCTCGATGAACTTGAGCACACCCACAATCTTGTTGATGCGCTGGCCGGTCAGGTCCTGGAAGTTGCAGGCCTCGTAGGCGACGATCACCCGCTCGAGGATCATGTCGATGTTTTCGCCGCCGGCGGCCTGCCGCATGGCCCGCAACGCGCTGGCATTCGTCTCGATCTCTTCCAGGGCGCCGAGGATCGTGCTCGTCGCCAGTTCGGTGGATTCCACCACCGCGTCGAGTTCTCCCGCGACCCGCTTCATTCCCTTCCCGGTATTCTCCGAGTGGTAGAGCGTCGCGATCTCCTTCTTCGTCCGGGTGATCGCATCTTTCATCACGTCGAGTTCGGAGCGCATCGCGAAGGCCTCGTTGAGCTCCTTCCGGCAGGCTTCGATGGTCTCGACCGTGCTCGTCTGCGTGACACGGCGAAGCTCCTGGATCGCCGAGAGGATCTCATCGAGCTTCACGTCGTCGGAGCCGGAACGCTCCTTGGCGTGCGCGACCTCCACGACGGGTCGCACGCTTGCCAAACCGAGGCTGTCTTCGATGCGGTAGCGCTTCATGTTCATCGGGGATGATCAGCCGGCAGGAGTAACTGGGTCAGCGACAGGGCAGCATGGACCGGGGGTCGTCATCCTGGTGAACGACGCGAATCCCGATACGAGAAGCCTTCGAGCCACCATGCGACAAAGTCGTTGCCATTTCTTCAACACAGAGAACGGCCGATGCACTTTTACAAACAATTCATGCTGTTCTTTGAAGCTAGCAGTAGAGCAGCGGTGACCTGAACGATTCACCACGTTTTTTCACCCGATTCTCGTCCCGTCCGGCCAGCTTGAGCGCGAGGTTCGTGTTGGTCCGGAGTATCGCGCGTGTTGAAGCGTCTCGAATTGTGCGTCGCTATGGCCTGCCTGTCCGCCACGGTGGCGGGAGGGGCCGCACAAGCCCAGGTTCCCTCCGGCCAATACGGCGGGGGCTTCATCGAATTCCTGGTGACGGGTCATGGAACGCCGCCGCGCGCCCGGCGTCCCGGCCTCGCGGATGACGGCGTGCTTCCACGACATCCGGCGGCCCAGGGTTACGGTGGCGAGCCGATGCCGCGCGTGCTCCATTCGGGCGATCGCATCCCCGATCCCGATCTCTACCAGGCCCCCGTTCGCACGCGGCTCGCTGCCTTGCCGTCACAAGCTCTGCCGGCTCAGGCCGATCCCGAAAGGCAAATCGCGGGAATCGAGCGCGCGCCCGACGCGCGCTTTGCCCGCCAGGTCGTCTCGTTCGATGGCCGGCAGAAGCCCGGCTCCATCGTCATCGATACCCAGACGAAGTTTCTCTATCTCGTCCAGCCAGGCGGTCAGGCCATCCGATACGGTATCGGCGTCGGTCGGCCGGGTTTTGCCTGGTCGGGAATGAAGACGATCAGCCAGAAGCGCGAATGGCCGGATTGGACGCCCCCGGCGGAGATGCTTCAGCGTCGCCCCGACCTGCCGCGCCACATGGCCGGCGGCCCGGCCAACCCTCTGGGTGCGCGGGCGCTCTATCTCGGCTCGTCCCTCTATCGCATCCACGGCACCAACGAGCCGCACACGATCGGGCAATCCGTCTCGTCGGGCTGCATCCGGATGATGAACGAGGATGTCATCGACCTGTATGAACGGACCCCCGTGGGAACGCGGGTCGAAGTCCTCTAACGGCCTCCGGGCCGCTCACGAGAAAGGCCCGGCGCGTCTCCACGCACCGGGCCTTTCTTGTCATCGGGCCATCACGCGCAGTGATGGCTGTGACTGTCGCTCACACCCAGTCGTCGTCACCGCCGCCACCCAGGTCACCGCCGAAATCCCCGCCCGGATCGCTGTCGAACGACGCGTCTTGGAAGTCGTTGCCGCCGCCGAGGGCCGAACCGAGATCTTCGTTACCGGCCGCCGCGCCCGCAGAGGGAAGTCCCGCCGCCGCCGCGCTGCCGAGAGCCGAATGACCGCCCGCAAAGGCGTTGGACAAGGCGCTGCCGAGCAGCATGCCGCCGGCCGCACCGGCCGCCATCGGAAGGGCCGTCGCCATGAAGCCGCCGCCGCGAGCGGGTGCCGCCTGCTGGCCGGCCCATGGGCCACCCTGCTGCGGTCCGCCATAACCCGGCTGCTGGCCGTAACCGGGCTGCTGCCCATAGCCCGGCTGCTGACCATATCCTTGCTGAGGTCCGCCCTGGCCGCCCCACGGTTGACCGGACGGGCGCTGGGGCTCCGGCTGGCGAGACCCGCCGCCGAAGATGCTCGACAGGAAGCCGCCGCCGCCGCCCTGCGGCTGCTGTGCCGCCTGACGCGCCTGCTCGAGCTGCTCGTTCAAGCTCTTGATCGCCTCTTCCTGGACATAGATCAGCTGCGCCATCGCGTACGGCGCGTAGGGCTGAGCGCGGAGCTTGTCCGCGATGAAGCGCTCGGCATCGGCGTCGCGGGGCTGGCTCGCGGCCTGCTCCAGACGCTGGAAAATGCCGCCGATGACCTCGCGTTCTTCGCTATTCATGGGGTCGTCCTCCTGAGAGAAGCCTGCGGGCCATGCCGCCCCGGCGCCTCCGAGATGGGGTGGCGCCACTGGCTTTGTCAGGGGGTCAACGCGAACTTCGCCGTTGCGGATGCACGGGAGCTCCGGTTCGGAGCATGAAATTTCGGAAAGGTGACGGAGCCGGAGGCTACGCATCTTCGCCACGCAACAAAAAGAGCCCGGCCTTTCGGCCGGGCTCCTTCTGAGAGACCTCGTGCTCCGCCATGAGGCGGAGCGTTGGTTCTGTAAGGCCTAGTACGAGCCGAACTTGTAGTTCAGGCCGGCGCGGACCACGGCGAACTCGGCTTCGCGAGCCGAAGGGCTGAGCGAAAGCACGTTCGTGGTGGGGTTGTAGACGGAGCGGTTGCCGCGGCCGTCCTGCTCGAGGTTCACGTACAGGCCTTCGACCTTCAGCGTCACAGCGGACGACTTGAAGAAGTTGAAGAAGGAGTCCGTGGGGAGAGCGTACTCGATACCACCACCAGCGGTGTAGCCGGTGCGGAAATCGTCGGAGCCGGTGCCGCCGTCGCCATAGGCGAAGCCGCCGGTGCCGTACACGAGGGTGCGGTCGAAGGCGTAACCGATGCGGCCGCGGACGGTGCCGAAGAAGTTCATCTCGTTGCCGGGGAGGCGAACGGCGGTGGTGCCGTTGAGGCCGCCGACGACCGGGCTGAACGTGCCGTTCACGGTGCGGGTCTTGTTGCCAAAATCGGTGTACTGGGCGTCAGCTTCGATACCGACGACCACGCCCGAACCCGGGGTGAACTGGTAGTTGTAGCCGACCTGACCACCGCCGACGAAGCCTTCGAGGTCGTTGCTGCTGTTCGCGTTGAACACCCGGTTGACCGGGCCGCCGTTCAGCACGGAGCCGGCCGGCAGGTTGTAACGGTCGCTGTTGCTGCCAGCGTCGAAGCCGTAACCGGCGTTGATACCGAAGTAGGCGCCCGTCCAGGTGAAGACCGGCACGGGAACGAAGACCGGCGGAGCGGCGCGGCGCGGCAGATCGGCAGCGAAAGCGGAGCCGGCGATGACGATGCCGGCAAGGGCGGTGGTGCCGCGAAGGAAGGATTTCATGGACTGGTCCTCTACTCGTTAGCGCGGCCGCTTTTTTCGGAGCGGTCCTGCGCAGTTCCCCGTCTATATCTCAGCATCCCTCAGGAAGCTGTTGCATCGCAACCACGCCGCGTGTGTTGAACACGGCCCCTTTGTGGCGGCGACCACCTCGCTGGAGGTCGTGCACTCCGAAAACTCAGATGAACGGCCAAGGTTCAACTACGGCCACGCTTTTTTCGCATCCATTTCACGACAAGATGTCGCACCGAGGGAACGTATGGCGGTGGCCGCTATGCAGCGAGGCTGATCGCGGAGATCAGGCGGCCGTAATCCGCGTCGCCCCGATGGGTCGTACGGCGATAGCTATAGAAGCGCTCCGCGTCCTCGTAGGTGCAGAGGCCCAGGACCGATGCCTTCTCGATACCGGCCTCACCCAGGCGACGGGCGATGAAGCCCGGCAGATCGAACTGGGCATGCCCCTCGCGCGCGCCTTCCGAGAAGTGGACATCGGAACCCGGAACCTCCGCGGAAAAGCGGCTGCGGAAATCGTCTCCGACTTCATAGGCGGATTGAGAGATCGTCGGGCCGAGCACGGCAACGATGTCGCTCCGCTCCGATCCGAGGCGCACCATGGCGTCGACGGTGGCAGCGATCACACCGGTCAACGCCCCCTTCCATCCCGCATGGGCGGCGCCGACGACACGACCGACCGGATCGGCGAAGAGGATCGGGCCGCAATCGGCCGTGGCGATGCCGAGGGCCAAGTTCGGCACCCGCGTCACCATGGCGTCGGCGCGGGGACGTTCGGCGAGGGCCATCGGGCCTTCGATCACGGCGACCCCGGCCGAATGGACCTGATACAGGCTGACGAGGTGGCTCGCCGGGACCCCGAGATGCTCGGCCATGCGGCGGCGGTTCTCGACGACGAGGGACGGCTCGTCATGGGAGCCGAGGCCGCCATTGAGGCTGGCATAGAATCCGTCCGAGACGCCGCCAAGACGGGTGAAGAAGGCGTGTCTGATCCCGGGCTGGCCCGCGAGGCTGGGGGCTTCGATATGCATGCGCCGTGTCCGTCCTTCGGAGAATGTCGGCCACCCTATAGCACCGGCTCCCGCCGGAGAGGGGAGTGGCTTGGCGGCACTGGCGGATTGCGCCCGGTCAGGGCCAGTCGCCGGACGCCCGATGACGCAGGTTCCATCCCGGGCGATCCACGCCGTGCAAAGACGACGCGGGGATGTCCGTCTCGATGCGAGGGCCTCGGATTTTCCGCGTTTCGGGACAGCTAATTTTCTTTAACTTTTACGGTTCGTTAAGCATGGTTTGATCCAATGCTCCTCACACATGAGGACGCGAGCGATGTCGGAACCAGCCCGTCACAACCAGGCACAGGAAGTAAATGGGCGTCCGGCACCCGGACCCCTGCGGGATTGGCTGGCGGCTATGAAGGCCGCCACCACCGCACAGGAACAGGCGGCGGTCGCGTCGCAGCATGCCGAGCCGCACAGGCCGGCGGCTGACAAGGTCGCGCTGTTCGAGAGGCCGGCCGCGGTCGAGAAGCCCGAGCCGCAGGCTCAGTCCTGGTCGCCCCGGGTCGTCCCGCCGCCCGCTCAAGCCGAACCGGCAGAGGACGACCTCTCGGAACTCATGGCCGAGAATCTCATGCTCAAGGCCAAGCTCCAGGTCGAGGGCGACCGGTACGACCAGCTCCAAGGGGTTCTCGCCCAGGAACTACGCCGCCTGCGCTCCCATGTGGAGAAGGAGATGGCCGAACTTCATGAGTTGCGCGCCGAGCGCGACCGTCTCAGCGAATTGCAGGCCCTTCTGATCGAGGAACTCGACGAGGCGCGCATGCGCTCCGAGAGAGAGGCCGCCGAACTCGCCGAGGCCTGCTCGGACCGCGATCTCTGGATGGCCCGTGCGGAGGCGCTCGCGCAGCCTCTCTTCCAGAAGCGCTGAACGCTCCAACCGCCAACACCCAAACGACGAAGGGCCGCCCCATGAGGGCGGCCCTTCCATTGCCGAACCACTTATCCGTTCGGCCGAACCCGATGAGGGGTCCTCTGACGCGCTAGGCGTGCGCGCCGGAGGCGACGTTCCAGGTCCGGTTAGCCGAGGTAAGCGGCTGATTTAGGCAATGAGACACTGGATCACCTCCTTTCGTTCGTTGCGAGAACCCCAAGCTAGTCACGGATCCGCGGCTTGAAAAGCCCCGATGCGGTGGGCGCGGCGCCTCGCCGCTGGGGGGCTTCGGACCGCCCGCGCATGCTCCGTGAGAGGAACCCTCGAGGGATGCGGCGGATGCCCGCGCGGCGCGATGCCGTTGATGCTAGCGGTTCGAATCACACCGATTGTGATCGCGTCACGATGGAGCATTTTTACGACACGATTTCCATGGTGGTGAAGGCTTCGTTGCTGGCCATGGGCTTTCGGGCAATGACGTCCATCGACGGCAAAATGGCGAAGGGATCCGGTTTCACGTCGGGCTTCGATTACCTGCGTATCGGCCTGTTGCTCTCCGCGCTCCTCTGGCCACTCCTATTCCGTGGCGAATGTCGACGAGCCGGTCGAGATGTTCTGGAGCGGTCCCGCCCGCGCACTTCCCGCTGCCATCCGGAGTTCCACGCGTACTCCCTCAATATCGTCGACTTATCCACGAAACTCTGCCGAGGGGCATCGGCGGCAATCGGCAGAATTGATCTCCTTCTGAACTCGCATTCAGCAATGCGAGCGCCCAATGCTCAGTCTTCCAGACTAGGCTAGAACATCGACCGTACCGCCTTTCAAAGGCATCAGAGAGGCATCGAATTTCAACGTGTCTAAAGACTGCGGCATAGTTCGCAGCTTCTCGAGGACGGTGTCTTTTTCCCGGTTCTGGTCGGATCCACTAAAATTCCGGATAAGCGCGTCGCTTGAAGAGAGAGTTTCCTCGTTCCAACCAAGCGCTTCGCGAACAGTGGCGCTAAGCGCCGGATAGAGGGCCCTGACAGCCATAGCCGATGCGCGCGGATTCCCCTCGAAAGGCGCCAAGGTAGCCCACATGCGTCCAGCCAATTCTGCTTTCGCTGTCAGGCTTTCATCATCGCTGAAGCCACCACCTGCTGATACGGCGGCCAGTTCTTCGTCATTCAGAGACGATACGTCGAGGTGCCGGCCGCCATGCGCGGTATCCGCGACAATGTTTGTTCCTTGCGTTACTGCCTTGGCATAATCCGCATCAAGTTTGGCGCGAGCAGATTGCGCGGTCGTCTGAGTTGGCGAGACTGTGCCGACCGACTGATTCGAGCCCTCCGCTTGACTGCTGCCGGCTTGAGGCGACGTCACGGCGGCCTGTTTCGGGTCGGCCACGGCAAAGCCCGTCCGCGTTGCGGAAGAAGAGCTGTATATTGTCAATCCAATCATCGCAGCTTCTCAATATGGATCACCGGACTACATAAGTGAAATGATGGAGATTAAAAAATTGTTAAAACGATGGAACGACCGTAACAAATGACCGTTATTTATTTGTGCTACATTTAGTTTTGCCAGCGGCGGTTTCCTGCATGTCCACATCCCGCGACAGCTCCTTCAGGAATTGATGGCTCGTCGCTTCCCTGTGCCGAAGACCGGCACCAGGAGCGGGCTAGATCTCCGTCGGCGAGCGGGACGGCGCACAATTCCGATCATGTGGGGACCACGGTCCCGGCTGGCCTTTTCCGCTTATGGTCACCGCCGCCACCGAAGCGTAAGACGGGGCGCTCTTCGCCACGCATCGGCCTATATCCGAACGGATCGGGCGTCGCCGGAGGCGAGACCGATACAGGACAATCGCAGCCCGTCATGCTCTCATCCCTGCCGACCCAGGCAAAGGCCGATACGGCGACGCATTCGGCGACCGACGACGCGGCCCTCGACCCGGACGCCATGCGCCAGCCGCTGCCCGACGCCTTCTACTGCGTCGGCCGCTCCGACACGCTGAAAGCCGGCACCTTGCGGGCGGTCGAACTCAACGGCGAGCAGATCGTGCTCGGCCGCGACAAGGCTGGAGCCGCCTTCGCCATGCGCGACCGCTGCCCGCACCGGGGCATGGCCCTGTCGAAGGGACGCTTCGATGGCGACGCCGTGACCTGCCCGTTCCATGGCTGGCGCTTCGGCACGGACGGACGCTGCCGCGACGTACCGACCCTCTCCTCCGCCGATGCGGCGGATTTTACGCGGATCACGGTCCAGCGCTTCCCCATTCGCGAGAGCGCCGGCTTCGTCTGGGTGAATCCCTTCCTGGGTGCGCCGGGCGGTGACCTGCCGCCCCTGCCGGAGCTCGGCTTCGAGGCGGCGGGCTCCCTCGTGGTCGAACTCGTGGTCGAGGCCTCGTTCGACCTCACCACATTGAGCCTCGTCGACCCCGGCCACGTGGCCTTCGTCCACGATTCCTGGTGGTTCCGGCCGTCGAAGGAATTACGGGAGAAGGTGAAGACGTTCACGCCGACGCCGCACGGCTTCACCATGTCGAGCCATTCCACGACGACGAGTTCGCCGGTCTACAAGTTGCTGGGCGGTGTACCCGAGGTCGAGATCGAGTTTCGCCTGCCGGGCGTGCGGCTGGAGCGGATCGAGGCCGGAGCCAAGCGGGTGGCCAACTACACCTTCGCGACGCCGCTCACGCACAATCGCACCCTGCTGACGAACGCCCTCTATTGGAACATGCCGCTCCTCAACCTGCTGAAGCCGCTTGCGCGGCCGCTCATGCGGCAGTTCCTGACGCAGGACCAGCAGGTGCTCCAGCACGCCCAGGCCGGCCTTGACCGGAAGCCGACCATGGTGCTGTTCGGCCAGGGCGATCTCCCGTCGCAATGGTACTTCCGTCTCAAGCGGGAAGCCCTTCAGGCGGCGCGCGAGACGCGGCCCTTCCGCAACCCGCTGGTTCAGCAGGAATTGCGCTGGCGGTCCTGAAACTTTTCCGTCAGCCGCCCCGTAGCTGCTCCTTTCAGGCCGATGCCTTCTGGAAGGGACGGAACCGTTGCCGCATTACGTCGTTCGCCGCAGCCGCATGGGACGATTCAATTTCACGCTCATCGGCGCGCATGGGCGGATCACCGGCGTGGTCGCCATTCCCACCGAGAACAAGACCCGCGAGGAGGTCGAGGTCGAGGCTCATCGCAAGATCCGCGCGCTCGCCGGTGAACTGGTCGCCGTGATGCCGAAGGAGTGCGAAGCCTGACGAACGCGTCTTGATTGCCCGGCGGCCACCGCCATCTCGGAACGATGAAACGGCAAAGCCTTCTCGCGACCCTGTCCGCGGTCACCGTCATGACGCTAGGCGGCGTCGGCTACGCGGCGCACCGGCGCAGCAAGGGCCGAAACCCCTATTACAACGGCCCCGTCACCGATAATTTCGACGGGCTTCAATTCCACGGCGTCGATCAGCCGCCCGACAAGGTGCTGGGTGACATCCTGCGCTGGAAGCGGGAGCGGGCCGGGATCGCCTGGCCGACGTCGTTTCCGAGCCCCTTCAGCGATACGCCGCCCGAGCGCGTCGACGGGTTGCGCGTCTCGTTCATCGGCCATGCGAGCTACCTGTTTCAGGTCGCGCGCCGCAACATCCTCGTCGATCCGGTTTTCGCCCCCCGCGCCAGCCCGTTTTCCCTGGCGGGTCCGAAGCGGGTCAATCCTCCGGGCATCGCCTTCGACGCTCTTCCGCCCATCGACGTCGTGCTCATCACTCACAACCATTACGACCATCTCGACGGGCCGACCGTGGCGCGGCTCTGGCAAAGCTATCAGCCCTTGATCGTCGCGCCGCTGGGCAATGACAGCATCCTTCGGTCCTACGACGATACGATGCATGTGGAGACGCGTGACTGGGGTCAGTCCATCGATCTCGGCGGCGACCTGAGCGTGCATATGACACCGGCCAACCATTGGTCGGCGCGAGGGCTGAACGACAAGCGCATGGCGCTGTGGTGCTCCTACATCCTGACCAGCCCGTCCGGTGTCGTCTATCATTCCGGCGATACCGGTCTCGCCGATGGCGCGATCTTCCGCGATGCCCGCGAGCGCTTCGGTCCTGCCCGCCTCGCGACCCTGCCGATCGGGGCTTACGAGCCACGGTGGTTCATGAAAGCCCAGCACATGAACCCGGCCGACGCCGTCGTCGCGGCCGGGTTGCTCGGGGCGGACCAGGTACTCGGGCACCATTGGGGCACGTTCCGCCTCACCGATGAGGGCATCGAACAACCGGTGGAGGCTTTGGCGGCGGCATGCGCGGCGGGCGGAATTCCGCCGGAGCGGTTCGTTGCCCTGCGTCCGGGACAAGTCTGGGAACCTCGGTGAGACGGATAGCGGTTCGGCGCCCGGCAATTCCATAGGGGCGACTATTAACAGCACAATTCATCTCCTTATCTGCCGCGGATCGAGTAGAAATCAGAAATATAATTGTAGATGAAAACTTAGACTGCTTTATCAAATCAAAATAAAGCATTAATAGGCCGATAAACTTATTGTGCTTCAATACAAGCCTCGATCATATTTCTATATTTGGATTGCGGCATGATGGTGTACCTCCGATCATTGACCGGAAAAGTGATCCTCCTCACGGCGGCAATGATAATTCTAGTCTCCATGATACTTCTCATGGTCACCAACTGGGAGATCGACCATCAACTCAAGGAAAAGCAGGCTGCGGATGGGAACCTTCATCTGCGAACACTGAGTTTAGTGTACCGAGATGCGGTCCCCGGGGCGGAGATCGAATTCGATGGGGATCGGGTAACCTTGGCCAGATCGCCGGACCTCGGCGCATTAGACGATCAATCCATCGTCGACCGCACCGTCGCCTATGTCGGGGGAACCGCCACGGTTTTCACCTACGACCCCGCGGGCGACCGTTTCGTGCGGCGCGTCACGACGGTGAAGAAGGAGAATGGCGAACGAGCCGTGGGCACCGCCCTCGCCGCCGATCACCCGGCGCAGTCACTCATTCGAAGCGGCAAGGCATATTTCGGGCCTGCAACTCTTTTCGGCCGCCGGTATCTCACAGTCTATCAACCGATGCAGGATGCGAAGGGTAGGATCAACGGCATCCTGTTCGTGGGCGTACCCCTCGAAACCTATGACGCCGTCCAGGCGCAGACCCTCTCGACCCTGCGCTGGACGATCCTGTCCGTGGCCGTTCTGGCCTGTCTCGTCCTGGGCTTTGCCGCGTTCCGCATGTTTCGACCCATTCGCGTGGTCGCGGAGCGGACCTCCCGTCTCGTTTCAGGGGATCTCGAGGGTGCGATTCCCTATCGCGACGCACGGGACGAAGTCGGTGCCGTGGCCCGTGCGCTCGAGGCGTTGCGCGAAACCAGCCTGAAGGCGCGTGAACTGCAAGCCGAGCGGATGGCGAGTGCCAAAGACATTGAAGAGCGCCGTGCGGTCATCGATGCGGAGATCGCCCGTTTCCGAGCCCAGGTCTCAAAATCTGTCCGCCTGGTCGGCGCGCAGACGGGCGAACTTCGCGCCCGCGCCGCCGCCATGTCGGACGCGTCTTCGGACGCCACCCGTGCGGTGGAGGGCGCCTCGGCCGGCTCGCGCGAGGCTTCCGCCAACGTGCAGACCGTCGCAAGCGCCGCCGAGGAACTCTCCGCTTCGATCGTTGAGATCGGCGCCCGCCTCGATGTCGCCAAGGGCGAGATCGACGCAGCCTTTAGCGAGGCGTCCGCCACCAACCAGCAGATGGGGCAGCTCGCCGATACCGCGCAACGCATCGGCACCGTCGTGGGTCTCATCCGGGCCATCGCGGAACAGACCAACCTCCTCGCCCTGAACGCCACCATTGAGGCCGCGCGGGCCGGCGAATCCGGCCGTGGTTTCGCGGTCGTGGCGGCGGAGGTGAAAGCCCTGGCGAGCCAGACCGCGAAGGCGACGGACGAGATCGCCAGTCAGGTCGCATCCGTCCAGACTTCGACGGATCAGGCCGCCCATGCCATCGGTCGCGTGACGGATCGGATGGGTGCGATCAGCGCGATGACCACCGAGCTCGCGACAGCCGTCGCCGCACAAGGCGCGGCGACCGGCGAGATCTCACGCAATGCCGGGAACACCGCCGCCACCTGAGTGGAGATCGCACGCGATCTCGGCACCGTCACGGGGGCAGCCCGCAGCACGGCCACGATGGCCGAAAGTGTCCAGGGCAGCGCCGCCCAGGTGGAAAACGTCGCGGCCGAACTCGAAGCCGAGATCGGACGCTTCCTCACGGCCGTCGCGGCCTGAATCCTCGCCGGGACGAGGGCTACAGGATGAACCGGCTGAGATCGGCGTTCGCGGCGAGGCTTTCGACACGCTCGCGAACATAGGCGGCGTCGATCGCCACGGTCTCCCCGGACCGGTCGGTGGCGGTGAAGGAGATGTCGTCGATCACCCGTTCCAGCACGGTCTGGAGCCGGCGCGCGCCGATATTCTCCACCGAATTGTTTACCTCCACGGCGACCCGTGCGAGCGCGTCCACGGCATCGTCCGTGAAATCCAGGGTCACGCCTTCCGTGGCCATCAGCGCCACGGTCTGCTTCAGCAGGCTCGCCTCCGTGGTGGTGAGGATCTGCTTGAAATCCTCTACCGTCAGAGGCTGCAGCTCGACGCGGATCGGCAGGCGCCCCTGTAGCTCGGGCAGAAGATCGGACGGCTTAGAGACGTGGAAAGCGCCGCTGGCAATGAATAGTACGTGATCGGTCTTCACCGGACCGTGCTTCGTCGCCACCGTGGTCCCCTCGATCAGCGGCAGCAGGTCGCGCTGTACACCTTCCCGCGAGACATCTGCCGATGAACGACCTTCCTTCGCGCAGATCTTGTCGATCTCGTCGAGGAACACGATGCCGTTGTTCTCGACCTCGCGGATCGCCTCCTGCGTCAGCGATTCCGAATCGACCAGCTTATCGGACTCCTCGGCGAGCAGGGGAGCGTAGGCCTCGCGCACGGTCATACGCCTCGGCTTGCCCTTCTGGCCGCCGAGCGCCTTGCCGAGCATGTCGCCGATATTGACCGCCCCCATGGAGGCTCCGGGCATTCCGGGAATCTCGAACATCGGCAGACCGGTTGGCGATCCGCCCGACAATTCGATCTCGACCTCCTTGTCGTCGAGCTCGCTGTTCCGCAGCTTCTTGCGGAAGCTCTCGCGGGTGGCCTGGCCCGATGTCGGTCCGACCAGGGCATCGAGGATGCGTGATTCCGCCGCCGCCTCGGCCTTCGCCTTGACCGAACGACGCTTCTCCTCGCGCTTGAGGCCGATACCGACCTCCACGAGGTCGCGCACGATCTGTTCGACGTCGCGGCCGACATAGCCGACCTCGGTGAATTTCGTCGCCTCGATCTTGAGAAACGGCGCTCCGGCGAGCTTGGCCAGTCGACGGGCGATCTCGGTCTTGCCGCAGCCGGTGGGGCCGATCATCAGGATGTTCTTCGGCGCGACTTCCTCGCGCAATGGCCCCACGAGCTGCTGACGGCGCCAGCGGTTCCGCAAGGCAATGGCGACCGCACGCTTGGCGTCATGCTGGCCGACGATGAACCGGTCGAGTTCCGAGACGATTTCGCGGGGGGAGAAAGTTGTCATCACGCTCCGGTCGAATGCGGCAGTTGAGCTGCCCAGGATGAGGGGAGGGCGCCGAGCCGATCCGCCAGCAAATGATACCCGACGCGGCCTGCAGCGGGTGAGCACCGGGACAGGCGAGCGATGAGACGACACGCCGACTGTCGGAAGTGCCAGCCCATTCATGCAGGAACGCCGCCGGCCCGGCCAGATGCGGCGAGCCTGCGGCGGGATCGTTGCGGTGGGTCAGGAGAAGCACGCGGTCTTGCACGACCCCGATCTAAGCGTCGGCACCCGCCCTTTCCAGATGGTCGGGCAAGACGGTCAGGCTGCCCGGATGCCGCCGACGAAATCCTCGACCTCGTTGCCCAGGCTGTTGGATTGCTGCGTCAATTGCTCGGCGGCGGCCAGAACCTGGGACGCGCCAGCCCCGGTCTGAACGGCGGCCAGCTGCACGTCCGCGATCGTTTCGGTGACGGCCTGGGTTCCGCGCGCGGCATCGTTGACGCTCCGGGCGATCTCCTGCGTGGCCACCTGCTGCTGCTCCACCGCTGCCGCGACACCCATCGCGATCGTATGGACGGTGCCGATGGTGGAGCCGATCTCCTCGATGGCGCCCACCGTGTCGCGGGTCGCCTCCTGGATCGTGGCGATCTGAACCGTGATCTCGTCCGTCGCCTTCGCGGTCTGGGCGGCGAGCCCTTTCACCTCGGCTGCGACCACCGCGAAGCCGCGACCGGCCTCACCGGCGCGAGCGGCCTCGATGGTGGCGTTCAGGGCGAGCAGGTTGGTCTGGCTGGCGATGTTGGAGATCAAGGCGACCACGTCGCCGATGCGGGACGCACTGTCGGCGAGAACACGGACACGCTCCGAAGTTCGGCGCGCACTTTCCACTGCGCCAGCGGCGGCGGCGGATGTCTGGGACACCTGCGCGCCGATCTCGTTGGCCGTCGCCGCGAGTTCCTCGGTCGCCGCCGCGACGGCCTGAACGTTCATGGCGGTCTCGTTGGCCGCGTTCATCACGGCGGTGGATTGCCGGTTGGTCTGGTCGGCGGTGGCGGCCATGGTCCGGGCGGTGAGTTCCATCTCGGCGGCCGAGCCGGCCAGGGTGCCGACCATCTGGCCGACGCTTCCCTGGAAGCGATCCGCCAGGGCGCCCATCTCGGCATGGCGACGTTGGCCCGCGATACCGGCGGCCTCATTCTGTTGGATCCGCAGCTCCGCCGCCTCTTTCATCGTTGCCGAGAAGACCCGCATGCTGGTCCAGATCTCGCCGATCTCGTCGCGTCGGGCCTTCGTCTCGGGAAGGGTGAGGTCACCCTCGGACAGGTGGCGGATCGCGGCGGAGACGCCGGCCAGGGGCCGGGCGATCGCCCGCGCTCCGACGAAGCCGCCGATGAGAAGACTGCCCAGGGTTCCGCCGATCGCCAAGGCCAGGAGCAGGTTCAGGCGCTCTGCGTAGAGCGTGTCCGTCCAGCGGTCGATAGCCTCCACCTCGGCGGAGCTATGAGCCACGAGCGTCTCGATACTGTCCTGGAAAGCCTGACGGTTGGCGCGGTTGGCCTCGTTGAAGCCCTGCTCGGCGGCGGCCTTCGGCGAAACCTGCGTGCCGAGACGTGCGGTTTCCGTACGCAGAGTAGTGAAGCCGGCGGCTTCGGCGGTGATCTTCTCGAAGAGCGCCCGCTCGCTCGCGGGCACTTTCGGAGCCCATGCGGTCAGGAGAGCGTTCATCGCCTCGAGGTTCTTCTTCAGCCGGGCCGCGTATTTCTCGGCATCCTGCGTATCCTTGGCCGCGTAGATACCGCGCGACTCGACCACCACGCTGGTGACGAGCCGGTTCATGTTCGCGGCATCGAGGGCCCGCTGGGAGGCGAGTTTCGCATCCGTGAGCGCAGTGTTGAAGGTCTGGAGCGACATGATGCTAATCGTGGCGACGACGAGCGTCACCATCGAGCAGAGACCGACGAAACCTAGAATTTTAGCTTTGATGCGCATCGCCGTCGGCCAGCTTTCCAAGAAAGACAGCCGATAGCGCTAGGGGAACATCCGCAAGTTTACGTTAATCGGAGCTGCAATCTGGCACTAAGATGCAGAAAACTCCAGCTGCTCGATGACGAGATTGCCGTTCGTGTAGACGCAGATTTCCGCCGCGATGCCGAGTGCTCGCCGGACGATCGCCTCTGCATCGTGCTCGCCATCTTCCAGGGCGCGGGCAGCGGCGAGGGCATAATTTCCCCCCGATCCGATCGCCATGACGCCGCCTTCCGGCTCGAGCACGTCGCCCGCGCCCGACAGAAGCAGGCTCACATCCTTGTCCGCCACCAACATCATCGCTTCGAGACGACGCAGGTAGCGGTCGGTGCGCCAATCCTTCGTGAGTTCGACGCAGGCGCGGGTCAGTTGACCGGGATACTGATCGAGCTTGGCTTCGAGCCGCTCGAACAGGGTGAAGGCATCGGCCGTTGCCCCGGCGAATCCGCCGATGACGGAGCCTTTGGCGAGGCGGCGCACCTTGCGGGCATTGCCCTTCACGATGGTCTGGCCGAGGCTGACCTGCCCGTCGCCGCCGATCACCACCTTGCCGCCCTTGCGGACCATCAGGATCGTGGTGGCGTGCATTTGCGGCGGGCCGCCGGATGCGGAATGGGACAAGGCTGACTCCGGTCTGGTTCTGACCGGTGTCAGGTAGTCTTTCGGAACGCGGACTCCAACCTCCGCCGGAGCGTTACCGCGCTATTCCGGGTAGCGTTGGAAGGCCGGCAGGGTCTCGAACCGAGCGAACCACGAGGCGGCCTCGGCGATCTGAATCCTGACCTGGGGCGGCAGCGCCTCGGGATCGTCCAGGGTCGCGGTATGGATGTCGATCTGGCCAGGAAAGACCGCCTCGTTACGGTAGAACAGCCCCGTGCCGCAGGTGCCGCAGAACTGCCGGATAACGCCGGGCGAGGATTCGTAATCGGTCGGGTGACCCGAGATCGTCACCCGTTCGGCCGGGAACAGGGCAAAGGCCACCACCGGAGCACCGGACGAGCGCCGGCAATCGGCGCAATGACACAGGGCATTATGGCTCGGCTCGCCCTCGGCGCTGTAATGGATCGCTCCGCAGCGGCACCGTCCCGTCAAGACCATGTAAGTTCCCCCTTCGTTCTCGCCGTTGTCTCAGAGGACGATGACGCGGGCAAGACGGCATCGCCCTCGCTCACACAACCACGGTGATGGCGCGGGCGGCACGGGTCAGCCCGGTATAGAGCCAGCGGGCCCGGTGCTCGCGAAAGGCGAAGGATTCGTCGAAGAGCACGACATTGTCCCATTGCGAGCCCTGCGCCTTATGGACGGTGAGGGCGTAGCCGTAGGTGAACTCGTCGGTCTCGCGCTTGAGGAAGGCTGGGATCTCCTCCTCGGAGCCCGACATCACCGCCCGCAGCACCTTGATGTCGATGGGCCGCCGCCTCAAGGCCGGGTCGTCGTCGGGCACGACATCGAGGCGGATCGTGTCGACGCGCGGCGCGGCGCGAAGGGCATGGACCGTCCAGGTCGAGCCGTTGAGCAGGCCCTTGGTGCGGTCGTTACGCAGGCAGACCAGTTTCTCGCCCACCGCCGGCATCGGATCGGTATGGCCGGCGAGCTCCCGCAGGCGGTTGTTGTAGAGCCGCCGCGTCTTGTTCATCCCGACGAGGACCTGATCGCATTCGAGCACGCTCGACGGATCGAGGGAGCGGCGCGAGACGACGCGGCTCTCGCCATACTCGCCGATGCTGAGCCGGCCGCCCTCCCGGATCGTCATGGCCATACGCACGATCGGGTCGTCGGCGGCCTGCCGGTGGACATCGGTCAACATCACGTCGGGCTCGGCCTCGGTGAAGAAGCCGCCGCCACGCACAGGCGGCAATTGGGCGGGGTCGCCGAGAACCAGGACCGGCCTGTCGAAGGAGAGCAGGTCGTTGCCGAGATCCGAATCGACCATGGAGCACTCGTCGATGACGACGAGCTCCGCCTTCGAGACCGGCCCGGTGCGGTTGAGGGTGAAGGCCGGCCCTCCCTCCTCGGTCTCCTTGCTGCGATAGATCAGGCTGTGGATCGTCGCGGCGTCGTGGCAGCCCTTCGACCGCATCACAGAGGCGGCCTTGCCCGTGAAGGCGCCGAAGACGACATTGCCCTCGACATCGTCGGCGATCCGGCGCGCCAGGGTGGTCTTGCCGGTGCCGGCATAGCCGAACAGGCGGAACACCTGCGGACCGCCGGCCTTGCGCCATTCGGCGATGGCTTTGAGCGCCGCGTCCTGCTGGGGCGCGAACCGGGTCGGAAGGTCGTCGCTCACGGCCAGCGCACGGTGGGCGGCAGCGAGGACAGGATCGAGGCGACGTTGCCGCCCGTCTTCAGGCCGAAGATGGTGCCCCGGTCGTAGAGCAGGTTGAATTCCACGTAGCGCCCGCGCCGCACCTGCTGCTCCAACCGGTCTTCCTCCGTCCATGGCGTCGAAAGGTTCGCGCGCACGATCGCCGGATAGGCATCGAGGAAGGCGAGGCCGACATCCTTGGTGAAGGCGAGATCGGCCTTCGGATCGCCGGTCCAGTGGTAGTCGTAGAAGATTCCGCCGATCCCGCGCGGCTCGTTGCGGTGCTTGAGGAAGAAGTATTCCTCGCACCACGCCTTGTAGCGGTCGTAATCCGCCGCCGGCGCATGGGCGTCGCAGGCCGCCTTCATCGCCGCATGGAACCGCAGCGTATCCGGATCGTCCTGCGTCCGCCTCCGGTCGAGGACGGGGGTCAGGTCGGCCCCGCCGCCGAACCACGTCTTCGTCGTGGAGACGAAGCGGGTGTTCATGTGAACCGTCGGAACATGCGGGTTCCAGGGATGGACGATGAGCGAGATGCCCGTGGCGTAGAAGCGCGGGTCTTCCGATGCGCCCGGCATCTGAGCGCGAAATTCCGGCGCGAACTCGCCGAAGACCTGCGAGACGTGGACACCGGCCTTCTCGAACACGCGCCCATGCAGCATCGACATGGTGCCGCCGCCGCCGGGCGTGCCGCTATGGTCGGTGCGCTTCCAGGGCGTCTTCACGAAGCGTCCGGCCTCGGCCGATGCATCGGGATGGAACGGCCCTACGGCCTCCGCCTCGATCGCTTCCAGCTCCGCCAGGATCCGGTCGCGCAGGCTCGCGAACCACGTGGTCACCTCGTCCTTGAGGAGCGCGAGTTCGGCCTCGGGGGGCGGTGGCGGAGTCGTGTCGGACATCGTCATGGGGGAGGGATGTCCCATCCCTCCCGCCCATCGTCAATCGAGGTCCGGTCAATCTTTACCCACCGACATCAGCAGACGCTCGGTCTTGGCGTCCTCGATCCGGTTGACCATGCGGCGACCCTCATGGACGTCGCGGATCGTCTTGGTGGCGGTGATGCAGGACTGGACCAACATGATCGTGCCCATGGCGAGGTAGCCCTTGATCCAGATGTCCATGGGCATGAACAGGATGCCGAGGGCGACCATCGCGGCCGAGCCGATGAAGGAGGCGTAGGTGAAGGTGACCCAGGCGCCGGAATGCTGAGTGGTCTCGTTGTTCATGGTCATGGTCGTGGTCCTTGATGGGAGAGAGCTGAGTTGCGTGAGTTCTGTTCAAGTCATCGGCGATATTTTCGAATGTCGATCGCCCCGGATTTGGTTGTTCTGAAGGTTATTCCTCACCTCGACCTCATCCTGAGGTGCTGCGAAGCAGCCTCGAAGGAGGCCTCCAGTTAGAGCGAGCTTGCTGGAGGGCTCCTTCGAGGCCTCCGCTGCGCTCCGGCGCCTCAGGATGAGGTGGCGGGTGGGAGAATGGTGTTTCCCATGTCTTTATGCTCCGATGACCTGCCCAGACCCATCGAGTCCGCGTCGCATCAACTTTCATGCAGCACGCGCCTCGACCTTGCGCCGCAGGCGGTCGAGGACGGCGCCGCCGCTCGGGCGGGTGCTGGCGCCGAAGCCTTCGCGCTCGAGCCGTTCGGCGATGGAGAGGCCGGGCTCGGTCTCGGCGAGCGCCGCTTCCGTGTCGGCGGCCTCGGTCTGGAGGGCACGCAGCCGGCTCAACGTCGCCTCCGCTTCCTTGAGTGTCGCCCGCTCGCTCGGGTTGGCCTGAACGCCGAGGCGTCGTGCCGCCTCCGCCGCGGCGGCGATGCGGCGTCCACGCTCCAGTTCGTTCTGACGACGGGTCGCGTCGGCGACGACGGAGCGGATGCGGGCGACTTCGCGGCCAAATCTCAGGCGCGCCTCACCGATGGCGTCCCGTTCGGCTTCGAGCTCGGCGATGGCCTCCGCCGCCTCAGACGCCAGTTCCTCGCGTCCCGCCGTCAGCGCCGCCAAAGCGCGCTCTTCGAGATCGGCCGCGCGGGCTTCGACCTCGACGAAACGCCGTTCTTCCGCCTTGTCGCCCGCCATTGCGGCGGCGAGGGCCTGACGGCTGCGCTCCAGTGAGACTCGCGTCTCCCGGATCTGCTGGTCGAGGATGAGCAAGGCGTGGCGATCGATCACCGCTTCCTCGGCCTGGGCGGCTGCGCCGCGGGCGAGGAGCCGAAACAACTTGAGCATGGTGTGCCTCCGGCGTTTGAACGCTGTTCACACTCATGGTCTCGACGATATTTGAACGGCGTTCAAGTGCTGAACTGCACACCGTTCAAAATCTTGTCACGCACACGACCCGATCTGTCTCAGCCCCTCGCCGAGGATCATCGCCGCCGCCACGGCGATGTTGAGCGAGCGCATTCCCTCACGGATGGGAATGACGATCCGGGCATCGGCTACCTCGTGGACGGATGCGGGGACACCCGCCGATTCCCGTCCTAGCAGGATGCAGTCACCGGGGAGGAAGCCAAAGGCGGTGTAGGGAAGGGCGCCGGCGGTGGTGGCGAGGACGAGCCGTGTTCCGGTCTCTTCCCGCCACTGCGAGAAGGCGGCCCAGGAGCGATGCCTCGTGATCGCCACATGGTCGAGATAATCGAGTCCTGAGCGGCGCAGGTGCCGGTCGGACACATCGAATCCTGCCGGCTCGATGATGTCGACGGCCACGTCGAGGCACGCTGCCATCCGCAGGATCGTCCCCGTATTCTGGGGAATGTCGGGCTGGTAGAGGGCGAGACGGAGCATCGGACCGGACGGCTGCATTGCGTCTGCGGCATCGCCTCGCGGTTGGCACGTCGTCAAGGCCCACTACCTCAGGCAAGTCTCCAACACCGGACCAGATTATGTTTCTCGATTGGCTCGAGCGCCGCATCGACCCGTTCGCGTCTTTCGAAGACGGGCGGATGCCGCCCAAGACGGTGACGGGCTTCGCCGCTTTCTATCTCAGGCCGATGCGGACCGCCTTGGTGATGCTGTTCCTCGTGGCAGTGGCTGCCGGGACGGTTGAGGCATCGCTCTACCTGCTCATGGGCTGGTTCATCGACCTCTTGAACAATGCCGACCGGGCCATGATCCTGCAGGACCACGGATGGAAGCTCGGCCTCGCGGCAATGCTGCTCCTCGTGGTTCGTCCCTTCACGATCTGGCTGCACGAGGTGATGTCCAACCAGCTGCTCGTGCCGCAGGCGACCAACCAGGTCCGCTGGCGTACGCATCTCTATACGCTCGGCCACTCGCTCTCGTATTTCCAGGCCGATTTCGCCGGACGGCTCGCCAACCGGGTCGTGCAGGTCGGACCGGCCGTGCGCGAACTGGCCGTGGTCTTCATCGATACGCTTCTTTACGTGGCGATCTACGCGGTGACGGCGGTGGGGCTGTTCGGCTCCATCTCGTTATGGATGGCCCTGCCGGTCATCGTCTGGGTGGCGGCATATTCGGTGCTGACCTGGTGGTTCGTGCCCCGTGCCCGAGCGCGCTCCCTCGTGACGGCCGACACGCGGTCGATTCTCATCGGGCGGATCGTCGACAGCTACACCAACATCCTCACCGTGAAGCTCTTCGCCCGCGACCGGGAAGAACGCGCGGCCGTGCGCGACGCCATCGACGTCCACACCACGGCGCATCTCCACCAGTTCCGGCTCGTGACGACCACGACGACGCTGCTCGGCATCCTCAACAGCGCGCTCATCGTCGCCACCGCCACCGCCTGTCTCCTGCTCTGGCGCAGCGGTGGAATGACCACCGGCGAGGCGGCAGCGGGTCTCGCCCTCGTGCTGCGGCTGATGGCGATGTCCGGTTGGGTCATGCAGACGGTGCGCGGCATCTTCGAGAATGTCGGCGTGATCCAGGAGAGCATGCAGACGATCTCGCGCCCGCACGGGATCGTGGATGTTCCGAACGCGCGGACGCTCGCGGTCGACGGGGGCGACATCCGCTTCGACCGGGTCGGCTTCCGCTACGGCGACGGCACGCCGTCGGTCATCCAGGATTTCAGCCTCCATATCCGTCCGGGCGAGAAGGTCGGTCTCGTTGGCGTCAGCGGCGCGGGCAAGACCACCCTGACCGCGCTCTTGCTTCGGCTGCACGACATCCAGAACGGCCGGATCCTCATCGACGGTCAGGACATCGCGGGCGTCACGCAGGATTCCTTGCGCGAGGCGATCGCCATGGTGACGCAGGACACCTCCCTCCTGCACCGGTCGATCCGTGACAACATCGCCTATGGCAGGCCGGACGCGACGCTGGAGGAGATCCAGCGGGCGGCGCAACTCGCGGAGGCCGACGGGTTCATCGCCGGTCTCGTGGATAACAGGGGCAGGACAGGCTACGACGCCCAGGTCGGCGAGCGGGGCGTGAAGCTCTCCGGCGGCCAACGCCAGCGCATCGCCATCGCGCGCGTCATCCTGAAGAACGCGCCGATCCTGATCCTCGACGAAGCGACATCCGCCCTCGACAGCCAGGTCGAAGCGGCGATCCAGGACAGTCTCGACACCCTCATGCAGGGCAAGACGGTGCTCGCCATCGCGCACCGGCTTTCCACCATCGCCGCTCTCGACCGGCTGATCGTGATCGATGCCGGCCGCATTGTGGAGGAGGGGACCCATGCGGAGCTGATCCGCACCGGCGGGCTCTATGCGCGCCTATGGGAGCGCCAGTCCGGCGGCTTTCTCGGTGACGTATCGCCGACCGTCTACGAGGACGCGGCGGAATGATCGCCCTCAATGCTTCGGCTGGGGCAGCTGAGCGGCAGCGGCCCTCGCGCGGTCCGTGGCTCACCGAACTGCGGGCGACGCTGGTGCTCGCCGCGCCTCTGATCCTGACCAATCTCGCTCAGCACGGCCTGGTCACGGCCGATGTGGTTCTGCTCGGGCGTCTCGGGGCGGAGCCGCTCGCCGCCGGGGCCCTGGCGACGAGCCTCTATTTCATCCTGTTCATCTGCGGGATCGGCCTCGCCTCGGCGGTCTCTCCCCTGATCGCGGGCGCCATCGGCCGGGGCGATTCGGCCGAGCACGACGTGCGCCGTATCGTCGGCGCCGGGCTCTGGGCCGTCACCATCGCGATCGTCCCGGTGATGCTCGCGCTCTGGCACACCGAGTCGCTGTTGCTCGCCATGGGGCAGCAACCGAAGCTCACCGAGGATGCCGGGCTCTACATGCGCGCCCTGCAATGGTCGATGTGGCCGGCACTCGCCTTCATGGCGTTGCGCGCCAGTCTGTCCGCCCTGGAACGACCGGGCTGGCCCCTCGCCATCAGCATCGCGGCCCTGCCGGTGAATGTTGGCCTAGCGATCTGGCTCGCCTTCGAGGGGCCGGGATTGCTCGGCCTCGGACTTGTCGGCGTGGGGCTGGCGACGACGCTGGCGGCCTTCCTGTCCCTCGCCGCCCTCGTCGTGGTGATGCTGCTTGCGCCCGGCCTGCGCCAGCGTCGGCTCTTTCTCGGGGTCTGGCGCCCTCATGCTGCGCGCCTCGCCACCATGTTCCGCCTCGGCCTGCCCATGGCGGCGACGGGTCTGGCCGAGGCGAGCCTGTTCGAGGCGGCCGTTCTGGGGATGGGCTTGTTCGGCACGGCCCCGCTGGCGGCCCATGCTGTGACGATCCAGATCGCCGCGATCTGCTTCATGGTGCCCAACGGTATCGGCCAAGCCGCGACGGTGAGGGTCGGACGGGCCTTCGGGGCCGGGGACCGCATGGCCATGCGCCGGGCCGGCACCATCGCGATCCTCCTCGGCTTCGGCTTCATGAGCGCATGCGCGCTCATCCAGGTGACGCTGCCGCGACCGCTCATCGGCCTCTTTCTCGACCTCGACGCGCCGGGAAATGTCGACGTCATCCCCTACGCCGTCACCTTCATCGGCTTTGCCGCGCTCTTCGCCATGGCGGACGGCATCCAATCGGTCGCCCTCGGCGCGCTGCGCGGCATGCAGGATACGCGTGTGCCCATGGCCATCGCCCTGTTCGGCTACTGGATCGTCGGCATCCCGGCCGGCATCCTCGCCGCCTGGGGCCTGGGCTTCGGCGGATCGGGGATCTGGATGGGGTTCTGCGCCGGTCTGGCGGTGGTCGCCGTGATGCTGGTGCGGCGCTGGCTATGGCTTAGCGGCAGCGTCATTTCGCGCTCGTGACGAATACTGTTTCCCGTCACGGGCCTACTCTGGACAGGTTCGCATCTGGCGTGCCAGAGAAACCTGCCTCAGAAGGCTCGTCTCGGGTGACGCCCGGTCGCATTGCACAGATTTGTGCAATCGTGTCTGCGTCTGCCCTACGCGCTTCTTTCGAGCGCCTCTAAATCTCGGCGAACGGAAGCGGCGCGCCCTCACTCTGCGGGTCGCCGAACCGGAGCCATCCTGTACCGGAGTGTCGATCTTGGCGAACACCCCTCCCTCATCAGGTCACGACGGGTCCCGCCGCGACTTCCTGTTCCTGGCGACCGGAGCCGGTCTCGCCGTGGGCGCCGGTGCCCTGGCCTGGCCCTTCGTGGCGTCCATGGCCCCGGATGCGGAGGTGATCGCCGCCGGTGCGCCCCTCGAGGTCGACCTGTCGCCGATTCAGGAAGGCCAGATCGTCAACGTGTTCTGGCGCGGCAAGCTGATCTTCGTGCGCAACCGCTCCGAGAAGGAGATCAAGGAATCGGAGGACACGAAGCTCAGCGAGCTCATGGATCCGCAGCCCGATTCCGCCCGCGTGAAGGAAGGCCACGCCAAGTGGCTCGTGGTCTACGGCAACTGCACCCATCTCGGCTGCGTGCCGATCGGCCACCAGGGCCAGTATGAAGGCTGGTCGTGCCCTTGCCACGGCTCGCTCTACGACACGTCCGGGCGCGTGCGCCGTGGACCGGCACCGACCAACCTGCCGATCCCGCCCTACGCATTCCTGAACGACACCAAGATCCGGATCGGTGAAGACGGCGGCAAGGCCGTCGCCTGACTTCGGCAGCATCGCTTACGAGCGATGAGGGGAGGGGTCCGGCAGCGACGGACCTGAGCGAAACAGACTTCGAAGCGGGTAACCTCATGAGCGGTCACGCCACCTACGTCCCCAAGAGTCGGATCGCCAAGTGGTTCGAATCGCGGCTGCCCATCGTCGGGCTGGTCCATTCGTCGTTCGTCTCGTTCCCCGTCCCGCGCAACCTGAACTATTTCTGGACCTTCGGCGCGATCCTGATCGCCATGCTGATGGCGCAGATCGTCACCGGCATCTGGTTGGCGATGCATTACGACCCCTCGGCCGGCAACGCCTTCAACTCCGTCGAGCACATCATGCGCGACGTGAATTACGGCTGGCTGCTGCGCTACATGCACGCCAACGGCGCCTCGATGTTCTTCGTGGCGGTCTACATCCACATTTTCCGCGCGCTCTATTACGGGTCGTACAAGGCCCCGCGCGAGGTGCTCTACATCCTGGGCGTGATCATCTACCTCCTGATGATGGCCACCGCCTTCCTCGGCTACACCCTGCCGTGGGGCCAGATGAGCTTCTGGGGCGCCACCGTCATCACCAACATCCTGGCCGCGATCCCGGTCGTGGGCGACACCATCCAAAGCCTGCTCTGGGGCGGCTATTCCGTCGGCAACCCGACGATCAACCGGTTCTTCTCGCTGCACTACCTGATGCCCTTCATGATCCTCGGCGTCGTGGTTCTCCACGTCTGGGCGCTCCACGTGACCGGCCAGAACAACCCGACCGGCATCCCGATCAAGACCGGCAAGGACGCGGTGCCGTTCACGCCCTACGCGACGATCAAGGACGTGTTCGCCACCGTCGTGTTCTTCGTCTTCTTCGCCTACTGGATCTTCTACCAGCCGAACTACCTCGGCCACGCGGACAACTACATTCCCGCCAACGCCTCGGTGACGCCGGCCCACATCGTGCCGGAATGGTACTTCCTGCCGTTCTACGCGATCCTTCGCGCGGTTCCGGACAAGCTCGGCGGCGTCATCCTGATGTTCAGCGCCGTGATCATCCTCGCCTTCGCGCCCTGGCTCGACACGTCCCGTGTCCGCTCGTCCAACTACCGTCCGATCTACCGCCAGTTCTTCTGGCTGTTCGTAGCGGTGTGCGTGGTGCTCGGCTGGCTCGGTGCCAAGCCGCCTGAGGGTGGCTACGTCCTCGCGTCGCGGATCTGCACCGCCTACTACTTCGCGCATTTCCTCATCGTGATGCCGCTGGTGGGGCTGTTCGAAACGCCGAAGGCGATGCCGGGATCGATCCTGGAAAGCGTGACCGGACCTCATCCGCAATATGGCGGTTCGGGCATGCCAGCCGGTGCGGCCGCCGCACCATCGTCGAAGGGTTGAGGTGCGGATCGTGAAAAGCATGAACACATCGCGCATCCTCGCCGTCACGCTCGTCGCGACCCTTCTCGGCTCGGCCTCGGTCAGTGCCGAGGACGGTCACTCCACGCCCAACCCGCCGCGGGAGAAGTGGAGCTTCGCCGGAATCTTCGGCAAGTTCGACGAGGCCCAGCTGCAGCGCGGCTTCCAGGTCTATCGTGAGGTCTGCTCGAACTGCCACAGCATGAGCCTCGTGAAGTTCCGCAACCTCGCCGAGAAGGGCGGGCCGGGTTTCACCGCCGGTCAGGTCAAGGCTCTGGCAGCCGAGTACAAGATCAAGGACGGCCCCAACGACGCGGGTGACATGTTCGAGCGGCCCGGCCGCCCGGCCGACGCCTTCCCGTCTCCCTTCCCGAACGATAAGGCGGCGGCGGCCGCCAATGGCGGCAAGGCCCCGCCCGATTTCTCGGTGCTGGCCAAGGCTCGCACCTACGAGCGCGGTTTCCCCTACTTCATCTTCGATGCGATGCCCTTCATCGGCTATTCGGAACAGGGCGTGGACTACATCCACGCGCTCCTGAACGGCTACGAGGACGCGCCGAAGGGAATGGATGTCCCGGCGGGCACGAACTACAACAAGTACTATCCCGGCCACCTCATCGCGATGGCAAAGCCCCTGAGCGACGGCCAGGTGACCTACGCCAAGGGTGCAGAGGGCAACCCCGTCGTTCCAGAAACGGTCGAGCAATATTCGCACGACGTAGCGGCGTTCATGTCCTGGGCGGCCGAGCCGCATATGGAAGCCCGCAAGGCCCTCGGCTTCCGTGTGATCCTGTTCCTGCTCATCCTGTCGGGCCTTCTCTACTACGTGAAGAAGAAGGTCTGGGCGGATGTGGGCGGCGAGGTCCACGGCCTGCAGCCGGAGCTTCACAAGACGAGCTGAGCCCCTTAAAGGCGGTTCACGACCGACGGGCTCGCTGTGGCGGGCCCGTTTTCGTTTCCACCCTGCGGGCACGCCCGGCGCGCCCTCGATGAAGACCACAGGAGATTCGGCATGACCGCAGCAGTGCTCGGCGTGATAGGCGGATCCGGTGTCTACGATCTGCCAGGCCTCGAAGATATCCGTGAAGAAGCCGTCGTCTCGCCCTGGGGCGAACCCTCCGATTCGCTGCGGATCGGTCGGATCGGCGCGACCAAGGTGGTCTTTCTCGCCCGTCACGGACGGGGCCATCGCCTCTCCCCCTCCGGCATCAATTACCGCGCCAATATCGATGTGATGAAACGCGCCGGCGTCACCGACATCGTCTCGGTCTCGGCCTGCGGCTCGTTCAAGAGCGAGCTTCATCCCGGCCTCTTCGTCCTCGTCGACCAGTTCGTCGACCGGACTCACGGCCGGGAATCGTCGTTCTTCGGCAATGGCTGCGTGGCGCATGTGCCCTTCGCACATCCGGTAGGGCCGGCCCTTCAGGCGCGCATCGCGGCCGCCGCCGCCGCCGAGGAACTGCCCGTCCATCGCGGCGGGACTTATGTCTGCATGGAAGGCCCACAATTCTCGTCCTTCGCCGAATCCCGGACCTACAAGGGCCTGGGCTACGACGTGATCGGCATGACCAACATGCCGGAGGCCAAGCTCGCCCGCGAGGCGGAGATCACCTTCGCCACCATCGCCATGGTGACGGATTTCGATTGCTGGCATCCGGGCCATGCCGATGTCGACGTCTCCTCGGTCGTCGCGGTCGCGCGTGCGAATGCCGACAAGGCGGCCCGCCTGATCTCGCGGATCGCCCGCGACTTCCCGGCCGAGCGCGAGGAATGCCCGGCGGGCTCCCACCGTGCCCTGGACGGCGCGATCATGACCGCACCGTCCCACCGCGATCCGGAGCTGCTGGCCAAGCTCGATGCCGTGGCGGGGCGCGTACTCGACGCCTGACCCGGCAGCATTCGACAGTAAGGCCTTTCCAGAGGAAGGCATTTGCCTCTAGAGCGTCGGTCCCGATAGCGATCCGGATCGACGGTCCGGAGTTCTCGTTCGGCATAGGCTCGTGGGCGATGTCCCCCATGTGCCGATGCTCTTGAAGGCGGCCCTGTCCGTGACGGTCAAACCATGAGCGAACCCTCAGCGATGCGCTCCGCAAGCATCAGCCGCCGGACGGCGGAGACCGACGTCAGCGTGTCCATCGGAATCGATGGAACCGGCCGATCGACGATCTCGACGGGAATCGGCTTCTTCGACCACATGCTCGAACTCTTCGCCCGGCACGGGCTGTTCGACGTGGAGGCCAAGGTCACCGGCGATCTCCATGTGGACCACCACCACACCGTCGAGGATACCGGCATCGCTCTGGGGCAGGCCTTTGCGCGGGCGTTGGGCGACAAGCGTGGAATTGCGCGCTACGCCGATATCCACATGCCCATGGACGAGGCACTGACGCGGGTCGCCATCGACATTTCCGGACGGCCCTTCCTCGTGTTCCGCACCACGTTCAAGGTGGAGAAGATCGGGCAGTTCGACACCGAGCTGGTGCGTGAATGGTTCCAGGCTTTCGCCATGAATGCAGGGATCACCCTGCATGTGGAGACTTTGTACGGCGACAACGCGCACCATATCGCGGAGAGCTGCTTCAAGGGCTTGGCCCGTGCCTTGCGGAAAGCGGTTGCGGTCGATCCGCGCGAAGACGGTCGGATTCCCTCGACGAAGGGTTCTCTGTAGGGCCTTCAGGGGCGGGAAGAGGCGGACAGACGCATGCGCACCTACACCATTCATCTGCCGTCGGATGCCGTCGCGGGCGAATCTCACGGTCTCGACCGGGCGGTCCTGGTCCCCGACGGGTTCTCGCTCCAGGCCTTCGTCTTCGGTCCGCTCTGGTTTTTCTTTCATCGACTCTGGCTGGCCGGTCTCGGTGTGCTGTCCCTCCTCGTGGCAGCCGGTTTCGCCGGCCGTTTCCTGGGGCTCGGCACCTTCGCGGGCTTCCTCATCACGATTCTCCTGCTCCTTCTAGTGGGGATGGAGGCATCCAGCCTGCGCCGGTGGACCTATGCCAGGCGCGGTCGTCCCGCCCGTGACGCCGTGGTCGCCCATTCCGCCGAAGAGGCCGAGATGAAGGCTGTGAACCGCTGGCTGACGGCGCCCCCCGTGGTCCGGCCGGGCCCGACCGCCTATCCCGCCGCATCGGCGCGACCGGTCGATACGGCCATCGGCATGTTCCCCTTCGCCGAGCCGCGTCGTTCGTGATGTCCGAGACCGTCGCCATCATTGATTACGGATCGGGCAACCTGCATTCGGCCGCCAAAGCGTTCGAGCGCGCCGCCCGGGAGGCTGGACTGAGCGCGACCCGCATCGTCGTCACCAGCGATCCCGACGTGGTGTCGTCCGCAGACCGCGTCGTGCTGCCCGGCGTCGGCGCCTATGCCGATTGCCGCAAGGGCCTCGATTCCGTCTCCGGAATGGTCGAGGCGATGACGCATGCCGCCCACGAACGCGGCCGCCCATTTCTCGGGATCTGCGTCGGCATGCAGCTCCTCGCCAGCCGGGGCCTCGAATACGAGGTCACGCCGGGGCTCGGCTGGATCGCCGGCGATGTCAGCCCGATCCGCCCGTCCGACCCCGACCTGAAGGTTCCCCATATGGGTTGGAACACCCTTCGGCTCGAGCGTCCGCATGCGCTTCTCGATGGCATCGCCACGGGCGAGAACGGGCTGCATGCCTATTTCGTCCATAGCTATGCCCTCGATCCGGTCGACCGGCGCGATGTCGTGGCCGATAGCGAGTATGGCGGTCCGGTCACCGCCCTCGTTGCGCGCGACAACGTCGCCGGAACCCAGTTTCATCCCGAGAAGAGCCAGCATCTCGGTCTGGCGCTGATCGCGAACTTCCTGCGTTGGCGTCCGTAGACGCCCCACCGCTCATCGACATTCAGAAAGCGACATCCACCGTGATCCTGTTTCCGGCGATCGATCTGAAGGAAGGGCGTTGCGTTCGCCTCGTCCAGGGTGACATGGCGCAGGCCATCGTCTTCAGCGACGATCCGGCCGCGCAGGCGAGCGTGTTCGAGGAGCAGGGCTTCTCCTGGCTTCATGTCGTCGACCTCGACGGGGCCTTCGCGGGCGCGCCGATGAATGCGTCGGCGGTGGACGCCATCCTCGCCCGCACCAACCTTCCGGTTCAGCTCGGCGGCGGCATCCGCGAGATGCGTACGGTGGAAGCCTGGATCGAGAAGGGCGTCAGCCGGGTCATCATCGGCACGGCCGCCGTACGCGACCCGGCCTTCGTACGCGAAGCGGCCCGCCTGTATCCGGGCAAGATCGCCGTCGGCGTCGATGCCAAGGACGGTCGCGTGGCGGTGGAAGGCTGGGCGAAGACCTCCAGCACCACGGCCGAGGAATTGGGGCGCCGGTTCGAGGATGCGGGCGTTGCCGCCATCATCTACACCGACATCGCCCGCGACGGCATTCTCAAGGGCCTGAACATCGAGATGACCCTCGCCCTCGCGCAGGCCGTGACGATCCCCGTTATCGCGTCTGGCGGCCTGGCCTCGATCGACGACGTCCATCGCCTGCTCGAACCCGATTGCGCCATGCTCGCCGGGGCGATCACCGGGCGTGCGCTCTATGACGGCCGCATCGATCCGCGCGAAGCGCTCGCCGCCATCGCCCGGAAAGCGGCGTAACACCCGGCCTTGGTGAGGGCCCCTCATGGGGCGGGCTCACCGGGACTTCGTATAGGACGTCATCGCGCCACAGTCAGAATCGACATGAAAAAGCCGCGCGCCCATGGGGCGCGCGGCTTTTTCGTTTCCCTAGGAAACGGGGTTACAGGCCGTTCTTGGCCCCGGGCACAATGCTAGCGCCCGAGCCGCTACCGAAGGGCTCGTAGCGGGTGAGGCCGCGGAACAACTGGCCGAGGAAGGCACGATCGGCGCCGCTCGTGGGCGTGGTGCGCTCGATGAAGTCGAACACCTTGCCGTCCTGGAGGCCGTAGAGAGCGATGCGCTCCACTTTGAAGCCGGCGTTGAAATAGACGGTGGTGACCTTCTGGTCCTCCACCTGTTCCCCGAGGAACAGCACCGTGCGGCGCGAGTTCTGGGTGATGTAGTACCAAGTCTTGTTGCCGACGGTGGATACCGTGGAGGGCGTACCGAGGATCTGGAGCACCTGCTCCGCGCTCATGCCAGGCTTCACCGTGGCGAGAGCGGCTTGATCGATCTGGTATCCGTGCCGGAGATCCTCACCGATGCAGCCGGAGATTCCCACTCCGACAAGGCCGATGACGGCGAGACGGCTGATCGACGAGACGAAACGGCGCGACATCAGCCACCCTTGATCCGTTGAGACAACACGACGTTTGAACGTCATAGCTCGGTGCAGATCTCCACCTGGACGTTCCGGTGGAGCTTGCGCCCTGGCTGTCGGTTGCCGTACCGCGAGGTTATGGTTTTGACAAGGCAAGCTCGGCCACACCCCTCGCGCCTCCGGTGGACGGCATGATTTCGCGATTCTTCAAGCGAAGCTCGGCGCGCGCCAGCGTCGTCGAGGCGTTGCATCTGCGGATCAACGAAGCCTCGCGGGCGCCGGGGCTCTATACCCATCTCGGCGTCCCCGACACCGTGGAGGGCCGTTTCGAATGCCTGACGCTCCACGTCATCATGGTTCTGCGACGGATGAACCAATTGCCGGCTCCCGCGGCGGACATCGCCCAGGATCTGGTCAACGCGGTCTTCCTTCAACTCGATTCCTCGCTGCGCGAACTCGGTGTCGGCGATTTCGGCGTGCCCAAGCGCATGAAGAAACTGGGTGCGGCCTTCTACGGTCGCGCGGCGGGTTACGACGGCGCCCTGGATGCGAGGGACGAGGACGGCCTCAAGGCCGCCCTGGCCCGCAACGTCATCGGCACCGAGACACCGGAGGCGGGTGCCGGCCTCGCGCGCTACGTGCTGAGAAGTGTCGATCTTCTCGATGCGCGCGACCTCGACCGGATCGTCTCGTACGGGCCGGGCTTTCCCTCCCCGCTCACCCTCAGCCAATCAGGAGACATCTGACATGACGGCAAAGTCGACGGCCGGGCCATTGTCGCGGCCATTCCGGGTCGACCGCCTGCCCAGGGACAGGGCAGGGATCGTCATTGATGCGACCCCCGAGGAAGAAGCGGCGCTGGCGGCGGATTTCCGGATTCCGGCCATCCGCGATCTCGTGGGCCGGCTACACTGGAGCGGAACGTCCGCCCGCCTCGTCATCACCGGCACGGTCTCGGCCTTCGTCACGCAGGTCTGCACAATCAGCCTCGAGCCGTTCGAGGCGGAAATCTCCGAACCGGTCGAGATCGTGTTCAGTGATCACGAGCCGGAAAAGGACGCCGGAGACGAGGAGGCCGATATCCCGGATCCGATCGTCAACGGTACGATCGACCTCGGACAGGTCACCGCCGAATTCCTGGCGCTTGGCCTCGATCCGTATCCGCGTAAGCCCGGCATCGACTTCGAGCCCGTCACCGACGCGACGGAATCGCCGCTGGCCATCCTCAAGACGTTGAAGCGCGACGAGGCCTGACGCTCTGCCCGAGCGACGGATTTTCGGGGTTCCGGCGCCGAAGTCGCGATACGGATTCCGGAAAAGCTGAGATTTCGTTTGCCCGCCGGGCTCGAACCGCTATTTTCCGCCGCGCCGAGGAGGGGCCCGCCCATGCGGGTCCATGCCTCTCGACCATCCCTTCTCGCCGAAGGGCGTCTCATCGACCCTTTTGCAAGAGGGGTCTGTCCGTCCTGAAAGAGGCCTCCGGCCGAACCACATGTCTCAAAGAGTGTGCATCTCGCTCGACGCCATGGGCGGCGATCACGGTCCTACGACCGTGGTTCCCGGCGCCGCCATCGCGCGCGAGCGCCATCCCGAGATGACGTTCCTGATGTTCGGGGACGAGGCCATCCTCGCCCCGCTGGTGGCGGCCGAACCGCGCCTGAAGGGCGCCGTGGAGATCCGCCATACCACCGTGGCGATCTCCATGGACGAGAAGCCGAGCCAAGCCGTGCGTTCGGGCCGAGGCAAGTCCTCGATGTGGCGCGCGATTCAGGCCGTGAAGGACGGGGAGGCCGATGCGGCCGTCTCCGCCGGCAATACCGGTGCGCTCATGGCGATGTCGAAAATCTGCCTGAAGACCTTGGCCGGTATCGAGCGCCCTGCCATCGCGTGCCTCTGGCCGACCGTGCGCGGCGAGAGCGTCGTTCTCGATGTGGGGGCGACCATCGGCACCGACGCCGAGCATCTCGTGGAGATGGCCCTGATGGGTGCCGCCATGGCCAGGATCGTGTTCGATCTCGACAAGCCGACCGTGGGCCTGCTCAATGTCGGGACCGAGGAGATGAAGGGCAACGAGGCGGTGAAGGAAGCCGCCCGGCGCCTCCGTGAAAGCGATCTGCCGAACCTGACCTATCACGGCTTCGTGGAGGGCAACGACCTCGGCAAGGGCACCGTGGACGTGGTGGTCACCGAAGGCTTCACCGGTAATATCGCGCTGAAGACCGCGGAGGGCACAGCCAAGCAGATCGGCAGCTACCTGCGCGCGGCCATGAGCCGGACCCTCTCGGCCAAGATCGGATACTTTTTCGCCCGGCAGGCTTTCAAGGCACTCCGCGACAAGATGAACCCGAGCCGGGCAAACGGTGGCGTCTTCCTCGGTCTGGAGGGTATCGTCATCAAGAGCCACGGCTCGGAAGATGCCCATGGTTTCGCAGCCGCCGTCGATCTTGCGCACGATATGGCGCGTCACGACCTGATGCGGACCATTCGCGACATGCTCGAACTCACGCCCATGGCCGCCTCCGCATGAGGTGGTCGATGCCGGATCGGATCTGACATGGCGGTTATACGCTCCGTAGTGGCGGGAACGGGCTCGGCCCTTCCCGCTCGCCTGGTGACGAACGACGAGTTGACGAAGACCGTCGACACTTCCGACGAATGGATCGTCCAGCGCACGGGTATCCGTCAGCGCTACTTGGCCGATGCCGGTGAGACCACATCGACCCTGGGCATCAAGGCCGCTGCCGCTGCCCTGGAAGATGCCGGGCTCGGTCCGGAGGATATCGACCTCGTCATCTGCGCCACGTCCACGCCGGACCATACCTTTCCGTCCGTGGCGACCCAGATCCAGGCGGGGCTGGGGATACGGTCGGGTTTCGCTTTCGACCTCCAGGCAGTCTGCGCCGGGTTCGTCTACGGCGTCGCCACCGCCGACAAGTTCATTGCCTCCGGGAGCGTGAAACGCGCGCTCGTGGTCGGCGCCGAGACTTTTTCGCGAATCCTCGATTGGGAAGACCGCACGACCTGCGTGCTGTTCGGCGATGGGGCAGGGGCGATCGTGCTCGAAGCCCAGGACGGCGAAGGGACGAGTGACGATCGTGGCGTACTCACCAGCCACCTGCGGTCCGATGGACGGCACCGGGAGAAGCTCTACGTCGATGGCGGCCCCGGCTCCACCGGCACGACCGGCCACCTGCGGATGGAAGGCAAGGAGGTCTTCCGCTTCGCGGTAGGCTCGGTGACGGATGTCATCGCCGACGCGTTCGCCGCCACGGGGACGAGCGCGGACGATCTGACATGGTTCGTGCCGCATCAAGCCAACCGGCGCATCATCGAAGCCTCCGCCGACAAGCTCGGCATCGACCGGAGCAAGGTCGTCCTCACCGTCGACCAGCACGGCAACACCTCGGCGGCCTCCATCCCGCTCGCCCTCGATGCGGCCCGCAAGGACGGTCGGATCAAGCGCCGCGATCTCGTGATGATCGAAGCCATCGGCGGTGGTTTCACCTGGGGCGCCTCACTCATCCGTTGGTAGGGCGCGCCACGCTTCCATGGCATGGCCAAGCTTTGGATCGGACGCGCGGTTGACCGCGGGGCAAACGAAGATTAGCGTGTCCGATCATAGAGATACGTTAGAAAATACGATTCGTTTGGGGAATGACGCATGGCAGGGAAGACGGTCACACGCGCCGATCTGAGCGAGGCCGTCTATCAGCAGGTCGGCCTGTCGCGGACGGAATCCGCGGCTCTCGTCGAGACCGTGTTGTCGGAGATCTGCAGCTGCCTCGCATCCGGTGAAACGGTGAAGCTGTCCTCGTTCGGTTCCTTCGTCGTTCGCGGCAAGGGCCGGCGCGTCGGCCGCAACCCCAAGACCGGCGTAGAGGTCGCCATCGAGCCGCGCCAGGTGATGGTGTTCAAACCTTCCAACGTGCTCAAGGCCCGGATCAACGGCGTGAACGGCGTCGCGGAACAGGACGACGATTGAGGTCCATCATGCCGCTGGCAGCCAAGGTTCCGACCGATCCGACCTCCGGCAGGGATGGCTCCTTCGAGGCGAGCATCCCCGGCCTGATGGATCACCGCGACACCGTGGAGAAGCGCCCCGGCGCCTTCCGCACCATCAGCGAAGTCGCCGACGATATCGACGTTCCGCAGCACGTCCTTCGGTTCTGGGAAACCAAGTTCACCCAGGTCAGGCCGGTCAAGCGTGCCGGTGGTCGGCGCTACTATCGGCCCGAAGACGTCGACCTGATCAAGGGCATCCGCCGCCTGCTTCACGACCAGGGCTACACGATCCGTGGTGCCCAGCGTGTCCTGAAGGAGAATGGCATCCGCTTCGTGCAATCGGTCGGCCGAGGCGAAGCGGAGGTGGCGGCGCCGAGCCAGCGCGATCTCGACGCCGGGGATTCTGAGGCAGAGGACGAAGCGGTCAGCCATCTCGCCGGCGACGAGCGCCAGAGCCTCGATCGACAGGCTCTGAGGGCAGTGCTGGACGACCTTTACGCGTGCCGGGATGCTCTACGGCATCTCCGCGACCCGTCGGATCCTTCGGCTCACTCCTGAGACGTCCATCGGGGTCGGCGCGAGGGACGTTTTGCACCTGATGGATCGTTTGTGTCCGGGAGCGTGCGGAATCCTGCTCGCGAAGGAAACGTTCCGGTGCCCTCGACGGCGGGCAGGCGCCTTCCCACATGCATCCGGCCACGGCGGTCGCACTTTTTTCGTCCCATAAGGTCGCCAGGCATCACCGGAGACCGCCCGATGTACGCCGTCAAATCGAAGACCTCTCTCGCAGCAGGCCTGTTTCTCGCCCTGGCCAGCGTCCCGGCTATCGCCCAGGACACCGCGACCCGCTCTGAGACCGCGGCACCCGGCAAGAGCGTCCGCATTCTCATCGCCTCGAACCTGAAGGACGATTGCAAGCCGGGCTCGATGCCCGAGATCCGCATCAGCACGTCGCCCAAGAACGGATCGCTCATCACCAAGACCGGCAGCGTCACGACCCCGTCGAGCCACAAATGCCCGAACAAGAAGACCGCCGCGACGGGTGTCTTCTACCAGAGCAAGGACGGGTTCACCGGAACCGACGAAGTCGTGGTCGAGGTGAAGAAGGCCGATGGGAAGACCACGACCCAGACGATCAACATCACCGTCGGCGGTTCGGCCACAAAGGGCGGTGACGAGAGCAAGAAGGGCGCCACCGACCTGTGAGCCTAGCCTGAGACCATTCAGGCATGACGCGTCCGGCGGCCTGTATCCACGCCGCCGGACTCCGCACTGTGGCAAGCTTCCCACGCTCAATTGCCGTCGCGACCGCACTGCGACAAAACTGGGCCTGTCAGTTGCATCCTAGCCGAGACAGGATGAAGCTACGTCAGTCGTGAAGGGATCGGGATGCCAATGCCATCGACGAACGACCTGTTCCAGAGCTTTACCCGGGGTTACGAAGCACGCCGCGACACGGAGATGAGCCTCTCCGAATTTCTCGAGGCCTGCCGCGACGAACCCCTGATGTATGCGACAGCGGCCGAACGCATCCTCGATGCGATTGGCAAACCGGAATTCGTCGATACGTCCAAGGATGCCCGCCTCGGCCGGGTGTTCATGAACCGGACGATCCGGATCTACCCAGCCTTCTCGGAATTCTACGGCATGGAGGAGACGATCGAGCGGATCGTCTCGTTCTTCCGGCACGCCGCGCAAGGTTTGGAGGAGCGCAAGCAGATCCTCTATCTGCTCGGCCCGGTGGGTGGCGGCAAGTCGTCTTTGGCCGAACGGCTGAAGGCGCTGATGGAGGTCCACCCCATCTATGTGCTTAAGGCAGGCAACGAGGTCTCGCCCGTCTTCGAAAGCCCCCTCGGCCTCTTCGACCCCGAAGTGATGGGGGCCGAGATCCAGGAGCGCTACGGCATTCCCCGCCGCCGTCTCACCGGACTGATGAGCCCCTGGGCCCTGAAGCGCCTCGATGAGTTCAACGGCGATATTTCGCAATTCAAGGTCATCAAGGTACGGCCGTCGCGCCTGCGCCAGATCGGCATCGCCAAGACCGAGCCCGGCGACGAGAACAACCAGGACATCTCGAGCCTGGTCGGCAAGGTGGATATCCGCCGCTTGGAGACGCTATCCCAGGCCGACCCCGATGCCTATTCCTACTCGGGGGGCCTCAACCGGGCGAACCAGGGCGTTCTCGAATTCGTCGAGATGTTCAAGGCGCCCATCAAGATGCTGCACCCGCTGCTCACGGCGACGCAGGAGGGCAATTACGTCGGGACCGAGAATATCGGTGCGATCCCCTTCACCGGGATCATCCTGGCGCACTCGAACGAGTCCGAGTGGCAGACCTTCAAGACCAACAAGAACAACGAAGCCTTCATCGACCGCATCTACGTGATCAAGGTGCCGTACTGCCTGCGGGTGACGGAAGAGCAGCGGATCTACGAGAAGCTCGTCTCGGGCTCCGAACTGGCGGACGCGGCCTGCGCTCCCGGCACGCTGGAGATGCTGGCACGCTTCTCCGTGCTCTCGCGCCTGCGCGAACACGCGAATTCCAACGCCTTCTCGAAGATGCGCGTTTACGACGGCGAATCCCTGCGGGAGGTCGATCCCCGCGCCCGTTCCATGCAGGAATACAAGGATTCGGCAGGCGTCGACGAGGGCATGGACGGCATCTCCACGCGCTTCGCCTTCAAGGTGATGGCGGCGACGTTCAACCACGACACCACCGAGGTTTCCGCCGATCCCGTGCACCTCATGTACGTGCTCGAACAGGCCTTGCGCCGCGAGCAATTGCCGCCGGAGACGGAGAAGCGCTACCTCGAATTCATCAAGACCGAGCTAGCGCCGCGTTATGCCGAGTTCATCGGCCACGAGATCCAGAAAGCCTATCTCGAATCCTACCACGATTACGGACAGAACCTGTTCGACCGTTACATCGACTACGCCGATGCGTGGATCGAGGACCAAGACTTCAAGGATTCCGAGACGGGGCAGCTTCTCAATCGTGAACTCCTGAACCAGGAGCTCACCAAGATCGAGAAGCCGGCCGGCATCGCGAATCCCAAGGATTTCCGCAACGAGGTGGTGAAGTTCGCCCTTCGCTCGCGGGCCCAGCATGGCGGACGCAACCCATCATGGACCTCCTACGAGAAGCTGCGGGAGGTGATCGAGCGCCGGATGTTCAGCCAGGTGGAGGAACTGCTTCCGGTGATCTCCTTTGGTTCGAAGAAGGACGGCGACACCGAGAAGAAGCATGGCGAGTTCGTCGACCGCATGGTGGCGCGCGGCTACACCGAAAGGCAGGTCCGACGGCTGGTCGAATGGTACATGAGGGTGAAACAGGCGGGCTAGCTTTCCGAGCGCGTCCCGTCGCGACGGACAGACGGGCGGGCATCATCGATGTCCGCCCGCCACGACCAGCGAACTGCCAGAGTCTTGAAGGCGAGGGCGAAAACACCGGATGCACATCGTCGACCGTCGATTGAATCCAGGAGGCAAGAGCCTCGCGAACCGTCAGCGCTTCCTGCGCCGGGTCAAAGACATGGCCCAACGTGCCGTGCGAGAATCGGCCCGCGAGAAGGACATCAAAGATCTCGGCAAGGATGGCCGCGTCACGGTTCCGGGCGACGGCGTTCGCGAACCGAGATTCAGCCGGCAATCCGGCACCGGATTTCAGGATTACATTCTTCCCGGCAACAAGACCTACGTGGAGGGAGACCGGATCGAGCGTCCCCCCGGCGGCGGCGGCGGAAAGGGCTCGGGGGAGGGCGGTGAAGGCTCCGAGAACAGCGAGGACGCCTTCAACTTCGTGCTGACGCGGGATGAGTTCCTCGAACTCTTCCTCGAAGACCTGGAGCTCCCCGACCTCGCCAAGCGCCGCCTCTCCGTGGTGGAAACCGAGGGACTGCGTCGGGCGGGCTATACGGTGTCCGGCTCGCCCGCCAACCTCGCCCTGACGCGCACCCTGCGCAATTCCATGTCGCGCCGCATCGCTCTGAAGCGGCCGAAGCCGAACGAGATCGCGGAACTCGAGGCGCGGATCGCCGACGCCCACGGGACCGACCCGCTTCTGCCGGACATGAAGCTCGCCCTCGAAGCCCTGCGCGAGCGCACCCGGCGCATTCCCTATGTCGACCCGATCGATCTTCGCTACCGCCGCTTCGAGCCTTATCCGCGCCCCATCGCTCAGGCGGTCATGTTCTGCCTGATGGATGTGTCCGGTTCGATGACCGAGCACATGAAGGATCTGGCCAAGCGCTTCTACATCCTGCTGCACATCTTCCTCACGCGGCGCTACCGCCACGTGGAGATCGTCTTCATCCGCCATACCGACAAGGCGACGGAGGTGGACGAGGAGACGTTCTTCGGCTCGCGCGAGACCGGCGGCACCTTGGTCTCGTCGGCCTTGGTGGAGATGAAGCGCGTCATCACCGAGCGCTACAGCCCGGATGACTGGAACATCTACGCCGCGCAGGCCTCTGACGGCGACAACGTCTCCAGCGACGGCCCGACTGCCACCGAATTGCTGCGGGCGCATATCCTGCCCGCCTGTCAGCACTTCGCCTATCTCGAGGTCGGCGACGAGAACGGTCCACGGGCCGGCTTCGTGGAGCACCGCACCACCCTTTGGCGCACTTATGAGGGGCTCGCCAAATCGGGCGGCGCCATCGCCATGCGCAAGGTCAACCACCGCCGCGACATCTACCCCGTCTTCCGCGACCTGTTCGGGCGAAAAGACGCCCGGGCGGAGGCGGAGGGGTGAGCGGCGCTCACGCGCGCGACCCTCGTCCCGCTACGGAGGAGGGAAGACCTGTTCCGGCCTCTCGGTCTTCAGCGATGAGGCGGACGGACTATACCGACGCATAGATCGGGACCACGCATGACACTCACGCTTCCCCAAACGATCTCGGGCCGCCAGACACCCCTGTTCAGCGGGAACGACTGGGATTTCGACACCATCCGCCGCATTCATGACGCGTGCGAGGCCGAGGCGCGGGAACTCGGCCTGTCCTGGTACCCGAACCAGATCGAGATCATCACCGCCGAGCAGATGCTCGACGCCTATGCCTCCATCGGCATGCCGCTCTTCTACAAGCACTGGTCCTTCGGCAAGCATTTCGCCCAGCACGAGGCCGGTTACCGGCGGGGGATGATGGGGCTCGCCTACGAGATCGTCATCAATTCCGATCCGTGCATCTCCTACATCATGGAGGAGAACACGGCGACGATGCAGACGCTGGTGATCGCGCATGCCGCCTTCGGCCATAACCACTTCTTCAAGAACAATTACCTGTTCAAGCAATGGACCGATGCCGAGGGTATCCTCGATTACCTCGACTTCGCGAAGGGCTTCATCTCCCGATGCGAGGAGCGCTACGGCCACCATGCCGTGGAGCAAGTGCTGGACGCCGCGCATGCGCTGATGAGCCAGGGCATCCATCGCTATCCCCGCAAGAAACGGCCCGACCTCGCCTCCGAGCAACGTCGCGAGCGGGAGCGGGCTGAGCATGGCGAACAGATCTACAACGATCTCTGGCGAACCCTCCCGCAAAAGACCGCCGGCGCCAGGCCGGATGCGGCCCTGGAGCGCCGCAAGGCGCTGCTGGAGCTACCGCAGGAGAACCTGCTCTATTTTCTCGAGAAGGCCGCCCCCAGGCTCCGGCCCTGGCAGCGCGAGATCCTGCGCATCGTCCGTCTCGTGGCGCAGTATTTCTATCCCCAGCGCCAGACCAAGGTGATGAACGAGGGCTGCGCCACCTACTGCCACTATCGGATTATGACCTCGCTGTCGGAGAAAGGGCTCATCAACGAAGCCGCCTATCTCGAATTCCTGCAGTCGCACACCAACGTCATTCGCCAGCCGAACTACAACGAGCGCGGCTATGGCGGGCACAATCCCTACGCCATCGGCTTCGCGATGATGCAGGACATCGCCCGCATCGTGGAGCAGCCGACGGAGGAAGACCGGCAATGGTTCCCCGAGATCGCCGGCACGGGCGACGCGATGGCGACCCTGCGCGACATCTGGGCGAATTATCGGGATGAGAGCTTCATCGCGCAGTTCCTCAGCCCCAAGCTCATGCGCGACATGCGCCTGTTCCACGTCGTCGACGATCCCGACGAAGCCGAACTGCGCGTCGAGGCGATCCATGACGAGCGCGGTTACCGCAAGCTACGCCGATCCTTCGCACGACAATACGACGTTGCCTGGCTCGATCCCGATATCGAGGTGGTGGATGTCGACCTGGAGGGCGACCGCCGCCTCATCGTCCATCACAAGGCGCTGAACCGCATCACGCTCCAGGCCGACGATGCCAGACGCGTCCTGCAGCATCTGGCGAATCTCTGGGGCTACGACGCGGTGCTGAAAGAAATCGACCCGGCGACGGGCGCGATCCTCGCCGAACATCACGCGGCGGCGCGGCCGATCTTCTTCTGACGGGCCGGAAAACACGGGATTGAGCCGCGATGCATCGTATTTGATCCATCGCGCTCGCCTTTCCTTCGCAGGCGCTCACCCATCCTCGAAGGCGCAAATGGCGAGGTTTGTATGAGTGAGCGTCGGATCGATGAGCGGCTCCGCAAGGACGAGGCTGGCCTGATCGCCATAGACGAACACACGACGATCCCCTGCATCGTCTACGACATATCCGCCTCCGGTGTGCGCCTCACCCTCCCGGAAGCCATTCAGGTCCCTGACACCTTCATCCTGTACTCCGCCTGTGTCGCGGGGATGGAAGTCTGCCGCGTGGTATGGCGCGGCGAGGAGACCATCGGTGCGACCTTCAGCAGGCTGACGGCCTGAGGTTCGGTACACCGGACCTCGCCGGCCGCGTAGCCGTCCCCGCCGCCCGATCGGCGTCTGATCTCAATTCAGCCGTATCGCGATGCATCCGGAGTCGATGCCGAAATCCGGAATCCCCGGGCAAACAAAAAGGCCGGGGCTGCGCACCCCGGCCTTTCCGTCAGGACGGACGACATAAGCTCGAAGGCCAATGTCACCGCGTTTTAATGGTCGGAGTAGCAGGACTTGAACCTGCGACCCCCTGTCCCCCAGACAGGTGCGCTACCGGGCTGCGCTATACTCCGTCAAGAACCGTCCTGACTACCGATCGATTGCGAAAGACACCGATCCAGTCCTTGGTCCGAGGACCAACGCGCTGACTGGACTGCGCTCCGCTTCGACGCCCTGTAACGGGCTGAGGGGTCTTAGCTTCACGGTCCTTCCCGTGCAACCCCTTTTCCGCGAGTCCGGCGCAGAGCTTCATGCGCCGGACCTTGTCGTCTTCACGCGTGCGACGGCGTCGCGTGGGGATCGTGCTTGTCGGGGGTGGTGTCGTGCGGATCCTTGCCACGCTTCTTGGCGAACCAGATCAGTATGTTGCGGATCGCCACGTAGAAGACCGGGGTCAGGAACAGCCCGAAGAACGTCGCGCCGATCATACCGAAACAGACGGCGGTTCCGAGAGCCTGACGCATCTCCGCGCCGGGACCGGTGGCGATGACGAGGGGGACCGTACCGAGGATGAAGGCGAAGGCCGTCATCAGGATCGGGCGCAGGCGCAGGCGGCAGGCTTCCACCGCAGCGGCAACCGGCCCCTTCTTCTCCGTCTCCTCGAGCTGGTGAGCGAATTCCACGATCAGGATTGCGTTCTTCGCCGCCAGACCGATGAGCACGATCAGCCCGATCTGGGTCAGGATGTTGTTGTCCTGCCCCCTGAACTGGACCGCGCCCAAGGCCGAGAGCACACCTGTCGGCACGACGAGGATGATCGCCAGCGGCAGCGCCCAGGATTCGTACTGCGCCGCGAGCACCAGGAAGACGAGGAGCACGCCGAGACCGAAGACGTAGATCGCGGTGTTACCCGTCGCCTTCTGCTGGAAGGCGATCTCGGTCCAGTCGTAGGCGTAGCCTTCCGGCAGGGACTGAGCGATCTTCTCCATCGCTGCGAGCGCCTGGCCGGTCGACACGCCGGGCTTGGCATCGCCCTGGATCGGCACCGAGTAGAACAGGTTGAACCGCTGGACGATCTGCGGCCCGCTGATCTCGCGGATCGAAGCGAGGGTTCCCATCGGCACAAGGGCGCCGGTGGAGGAACGCACCTTCAGCCGCTCGATATCGCCCTTCTCCAGGCGGAAGGCCGCGTCGGCCTGGGCACGCACCTGATAGATACGGCCGAACGTGTTGAAGTCGTTGACGTAGGCACCGCCGAGATTGGTCTGCAGCGTCGCGAAGACCGAGGCGAGCGGCACGTTCAGCATCCGCGCCATCGTGCGATCGATGTCGATGAAGAGCTGAGGTGTGTCGTTGCCGAAGGTGGTGAACACGCGCTGGACGTCGTTGCTCTGGTTCGCCTGACCGAGAATCTCGTTCGTGGCAGCCAGCAGCGGAGCGATGGCCGAGTTCTGGCGGCTCTCGATCTGCATCTTGAAGCCACCGCCGGTACCGAGGCCTCGGACGGGCGGCGGCGGAATGAACAGGACGCGGGCCTCTTGGATCGAGGCCGTGGCCTTGAACACGTCGCCGGTGATGGCCGCCGCCGTCCTACCCGTCGTGGCACGCTCCTTTGCCCCCTTCAGGACCAGGAACATCACGGCGCCGTTGGTGGTGTTGGTGAAGGTCGCCCCGTCGAAGCCCGAGATGATGACGGCATCGGCGACGCCGTCGACCTTCAGGGCCATGTCGGCGGCCCGCCGCACCACGGCGGTAGTGCGCTCCAGAGCCGAGCCCGCCGGCAGCTGGACGACGCCGATGAGGTAGCCCTGGTCCTGTTGCGGGATGAAGCCGGTGGGCGTCGTGGTGGCCACATGCAGCGTTCCGGCGATGATCGCGGCATACACCACCATCATACCGAGCAAGCCGATCATGCGTCCGGTCAGGAAGCCGATCGTCGCCGCATACCAATGCGAGAGCTTGTCGAAGCCCCGATTGAACAAGTCGGCGAGCCAGCCGAAGAACCGCGTCAGGAAGAATTTCGGCTTGGCATGTTCGTGGTGGGGCTTCAGCAGAAGCTTGCAGAGCGCCGGTGACAGCGTCAGCGAGTTGAACATCGAGATGATGGTCGAGGCCGCGATGGTCAGCGCGAACTGCTTGTAGAACTGGCCGGAAATGCCCGGGATGAACGCCGTCGGGATGAACACCGCCGACAGGACGAGGGCGATGGCGAGCACCGCGCCGCCCACTTCGTCCATGGTCTTGTGCGCGGCGTCTCCGGGCGAGAGTCCCTCGGCCATGTTGCGCTCGACATTCTCCACCACGACGATCGCGTCGTCGACGACGATGCCGATGGCGAGAACGAGCCCGAAAAGGGTCAGGTTGTTGATGGAGAAGCCGAAGGCCTGCATGGCGGCGAAGGTGCCGATGAGCGAGACCGGGATCGCGATCACGGGGATCAGCGCCGTGCGCCAGCTCTGCAGGAAGACGATGACCACGACGACCACGAGGGCCACGGCTTCGAACAGGGTCTTGTAGACCTCGTGGACCGATTCTTCGATGAACTCCGTGGGGTTGTAGGCGATGCGGTACTCGACCCCCGGCGGGAAGCTCTTCTTGATCGTCTCCATCGTCGCCCGCACCTGCGAGGCGGCTTCGAGTGCGTTGGTCCCCGGACGCTGGAACACGCCGACGCCGACGGCGGGGGTCCCGTTCAGGAAGGACTGCGTGGTGTAGTCCTTCTGGCCCATCTCGGTGCGGGCAATGTCCTTTACGCGCACGAGGCGGCCGTCGCTGGCCTTGACGATGACCTCGGTGAACTCCTCCGGGGTCTGGAAGCGGCCCTGGGACTGGACGACGAGCTGGAAGGCGTTGTCCTTCGGCGCGGGCGGGGCGCCGAGGGCGCCGGAAGCGACCTGGACGTTCTGCTCCTGCAGGGCCGAGATGACGTCGGTGGTCGAGAGCCCGTAGGCGGACAGCTTGTTCGGATCGAGCCAGATGCGGAGCGCGTATTCGCTGCCGCCGAACACGGTGATGTCGCCGACGCCATCGAGGCGCAGCAGTTCGTCGCGGATCCGCAGGTAGATGTAGTTCGAGAGGTAGTTCTGGTCGTAGGTGTTGTCGGGCGAGAGCAGGTGCACGACCATCATCAGATCGGGCGACGACTTACGCACCGTGACGCCGAGGTTGCGCACGTCCGGCGGAAGACGCGGCTGCGCAACCGAAAGGCGGTTCTGCACCAGCACGTTGGCGATATCGAGGTTGGTGCCGACCTTGAAGGTGACGGTCAGCTGCATGTTGCCGTCATTGGTCGACAACGACGTCATGTAGAGCATGTTGTCGACGCCGTTCACCTCCTGCTCGATCGGCGTCGCGATCGTCGCCGCAACCGTCTCGGCATTGGCGCCCGGATAGGAGGCGCGCACGACGACGGTCGGTGGAACGATCTCGGGATATTGCGCGACGGGCAGCGACTCGTAGGAGACGTAGCCGAGGATCAGGAAGATGATCGACGTCACCGACGCGAAGATCGGCCGATCGACGAAGAAGTGGGCAAAGCGCATCGGTCAAACCTCTCGCCGCATAGGAGCCCTAGGCAACCTCTGCGGGAATGTTTCTTCGTTCGCCGTCACGAGCCCGCCTGATGTCACGCCCCTGAAACGGAAGGCGGAAACGAGCGGGCCCGGTCTAGAATGGGGTCGCGTCAGCTGCGGCTTGGCGGCAGCGTGCTCGCCTCTGCCGTCACCTTGGCGCCGGGGCGGACGCGGGACAGGCCGTTGACGACGATGTTTTCGTCGCCCTTCAGGCCTTCGCGGATCACGCGGTATCCATCGACCTTCGGCCCAAGCTTCACGTCGCGGGTGCTCACAGAACCATCGTCGGCCACTATGTAGACGATGCGCTTGTCCTGGTTCGCGGAGATGGCCTCGTCGGGGAGCAGGATACCCTGGAACGGCTTCGTCGCCGGCAGCGAAACGATGCCGAACAGGCCCGGCTTGATGAAGCCGTCCGGGTTCTCGACCGTGGCGCGCAGCAGCACCGTACCGGTGGCGTTGTCGACCCGGTTATCCACGAAGTCGAGCGTGCCCTTGCGGGTGGGCTTGGTCTCGTTGGTCAAGGCGATCAGGATCGGAACGCCCTTGCCCTTCTGGGTCTGGCCCATGCCTATGCCGAGGCTGCCCTGGTATTTCAGGAACGAGCGCTCATCGACGGTGAAGCCGAAATAGATCGGGTCCAGGGAGACGATGGTCGTCAGCTGGGTCTGATCGGTGATGACAATGTTGCCCTCGGTGACGAGGCGCTGGCTGATCCGGCCAGAGATCGGGGCGCGGACTTCGGTGAAGTCGTAATTGAGCTGAGCCTGTCGAAGCTGGGCATCGGCGCTGTCCACATTGGCTTGTGCCGTCTGCGACGCCTGACGCCGCTGATCCGTCACCTGCTCTGAGATGTTGCCCGAGCGGCTCAAGGTCTGAGCGCGTTCGAGGTCAGTCTGCGAGAAGGTCAGCCCGGCCTGCGCGGAGGTGAGGGCGGCCTTGGCCTGGTCGAGGGCAGCCTTGTAAGGGCGGCGGTCGATGACGAAGAGCAGGTCGCCCTTCTTCACCGTCGCGCCATCCACGAAGTTGACCTTCTCGAGATAACCGGTGACCCGCGCCCGGACGTCGACGATCTCTACCGGATCGAACCGCCCGGTATACATGTCGGTTTCGACGATCTCACGCACCACCGGCTTGGCCGTGGTGACTTTGGGAGGCGGCCCACCGGGCGCCTGCGCGGAGACCGGAGATGCGAAGGCTAGAAATGCTGCGGACAGGAGGATCGCGGACGACCATCCGGAGAGCGGACGCTTGATCATGTTGCTTTTCCCTGCGCCCAGCGAGCTAAAGGCACCGTTCCCGCGATGTCGTGCGCTGCCGCACATAGCCCGTGGAGCGATGGGATTGAGGCGTGGAATAATCGCCGAACCGCCGACCGGCCGGACTTCGGACACCGGATATTCAGGACTCGACCGTTTCGCCGGCACGATACCAGTCCTTGAACCCGCCGACATAATGCTCCTCCACCGGGATCCCGGCGGATTGCGCGGCGGCTAAGGCATGAACCGAACGGACACCGGCCGCGCACGAAAAGACCGGGCGGCGCCCGTCCTCGGAGATGAGGGCCGACAACGCTTGCGTGTCGAAGGTCGATAGCGGGTGGGTGACCGAACCCGGAATATGCCCGGCCGAATATTCGTGCGGCTCCCGCACATCGATGAGCAGGATCGATCCGTCGTCGAGCCCGCGTTTGACCGTTTCCCGATCGAGATCGACAACCTTCATGCGTTTGGCCCTCGCTTCATCGCCCGGTGTGGCGAATGTTCTTATGCGTCAGGCGTCATCTCGGCAAATCCTCGGCCGGACAAGGGCCAACGCCAATATTCGGCAATCTAAGCCAGAGGAGGTTCGGCTCGATAGAGCGAAGCTGTTCGAGTGACACGGATAGGCGCGATGACCGCCAATTCCCGCCGCATCTGTTCGAAGTCTGCGACAGATCCTGGGTAGGTGCAGGACCTGCGCGACCGCATCGCCCGTGCCCCGAGGGTCGTCGCAAACCGCCGAGATCGTAGTTAGGCCGGGTTGAAACCGCTGAGAACGGGCAGTCTTGGATCGGCGATCCCGATGGCCTGGAACAGGCTGCCCATGCCTCGTTTTCCCGATGCCGTGAGCCGATGAAACGCGGTATCGACCGCGTCGGCCTGCGCACGGCTCGCCCCGACTTTAAGGCGATCGGCGCGTTGGCGTAGTCCCAGGTTCAGGAGGAACGCTCCCTGCTCCAGCGGACCGTCGATACGGGCGCCTTCACCCCTGGCCGCTCGGCCGAGGGCGGCGAAATCGACATGGGTCGTCAGATCCGCCTCACCGGGAGACAGCAGGGGATCGGCGAAGCGGTGAGCCGATACCGCTTGGAACGTATCGCCGAATCCGGGTCGCACATGCCCGTAATCGATGGCCAGCAGCGCGCCGCCCTGGGCGACAATCCGGCGGCTGAGATTTCGCGCGATGTCGAGGGCCGGTGCTGGAACGGTCATCAGCACGCCGACCGGCGCCGGTGCGCTGATTTCGCAATCGGGCTCGGCGGCAAGACCGAACGTGAGACGACCGCCATCCGGCGAAAGGCCGACGAGACGCTCACACCAGCCGCGTTCCGTACGCTGGAACTGGCGAACGGGAAGCGCATCGAAGAATTCGTTGGCAACCACGATCATCGGCCCTTCGGGCAGGGTCTCGATCCCATCGTGCCAGGTCGGAGACACGGCTCCGAGGCGGGAGGCCTGTGCCGCCCGAAGCAGGGGGCTCGTCTCCACGAGATGGACGGCGGGCTGGAAATCCGGCGCCGCCCGGCCCAGCGCCCGCAGGGCATCGGCCATCAACGTACCGCGCCCGGGGCCGAGTTCAGTCAGGACGAGATCGCTCGGCCCTCCCATGGAGGCCCAGGTGACGGCGATCCAGATCCCGATCAGCTCGCCGAACATCTGACTGATCTCGGGGGCCGTCACGAAATCGCCGCGCGCGCCGAGGGGATCGCGGGTGCGGTAATAGCCATGGATCGGGTGGCCGAGGCAGAGGGCCATGTAGCGGGCGAGGCTCATCGGCCCCGCCTCGACGATCTCGTCGCGAATCTCGACGAAGAGCGGCGTGGTCATGCCGTATCAGCCCGCACCGTCTCCTCGACGGGCCGGCGCGGCCGCGTCACGCCGCGGAGCGCGAGGGCGATGTAGGTGAGGCCGATCAGCGCCATGGGCACGCAGAGCAGCATCCCCATGGTGATGCCGCCATAGCGCCAGTCCCCCGTCCCGAACAGGTATCCGAGTTGCCGGTCGGGTTCGCGAAAGAATTCGCAGAACGTGCGGGCGAGGGCGTAGCCGAGGACGAAGATCCCGCCGAGGAGACCTGGCTTACGGAAACCGAAGCGACGGACGGCCAACGCCATCACCACGAAGAGGAGGGCGCCTTCCGTAGCCGCCTCGTAGAGTTGGCTCGGATGCCGCGCCAGCGGGCCGCCGGAGGGAAACACGACCGCGTAGGCAAAATCCGGCGCGATCCGCCCCCACAATTCGCCATTCACGAAATTGGCGATGCGGCCGAAGAACAGGCCGATGGGAACGACGACGGCGGTGAGATCGAGAAGGGTATAGGGCGACAGTTTTCGCGATCGGGCGAACAGCACCATCGCCAGCACCGCGCCGAGAAAGCCGCCGTGGAACGACATGCCACCGTTGCGGATCGCCAGGATCTCGAGGGGATCGTCGAGATAAAGCGGCAAATTGTAGAACAGGACGTAGCCGATGCGGCCGCCGAGGACGACGCCGAGGGCGACCCAGACGATGAGGTCGTCGATGTCGTTGAGGCTCGGCCGCCGCACGACACCCCAGAACCGGTCCGCCGCCACCAGCCGGCGGGCATAGAACCAGCCGCCGACGAGGCCTGCGATATAGGACAGGGCGTACCACTTGATCGTGATCGGGCCGATCGCCACCGCCACCGGATCGATGGCGGGAAAGGGCAGGGCGAGCAACGGCGGCATCGGCTGGCCTCCAGGAATGGGGCCGGCTGTGGACGTTCCGGGCCTCCCGCGTCAACCCTCGGTCGACGCGGGAGGCCCATGACGGGTCAGGCGGCCCGCACCGTCGCGAGGAATTGACCGACTTCCGAACGCAGGCTGTCGGACTGTGTCGACAGGTCTTCCGAGGCCACCAGGACCCGGCCGGCGGAGGTGCCGGCCTCGGCCGCCGAGCGGGCGACCTCCTCGATGTCCGTGGTCATCGCGCCGGTCCCGGCCGAAGCCTGCCCCATGTTGCGGACGATCTCCTGGGTGGTGAGGCTCTGCTCCTCGACCGCCGCAGCGATGCTGCTGGTCACCATGCTCATGCTCTCGATCCGCGAGACGATGCCCTGGATCGCGCCCGATGCGCCGTTGGTCGCGCCCTGGATCGCCTCCACCTGCTGGTGGATCTCGGCCGTGGCACGGGAGGTCTGCTCGGCGAGGCTCTTCACCTCGGCCGCCACGACGGCGAACCCGCGTCCGGCTTCGCCCGCACGCGCGGCTTCGATGGTCGCGTTGAGGGCCAACAGGTTGGTCTGCGAAGCGATCTGCTGGACCATGCCGACCACGTCACCGATGCGCGTCGCGGCAACCGACAGCGTGCGCATGGTCTCCGCGGTACGGCTCGCCTCCTCGACGGCGGAGCGCGACATGTCGGCGGCCTGCTCGACCTGACGGCCGATCTCCTGCACCGTGGCGCCGAGTTCCTCGGCGGCCGCGGCCACCGCGTTGACGTTGCCGGCAGTCTGGTGGGCGGTAGCAGCGACAGAGGTCGAACGGCTGACCGTGCCGTCCACGGTCATGGTCATGCTGTTCGACGCATCATGCAGGCTCGCCGAGGCGGACGACACGCCATCGACGATGCGGCCGACGGAGCGCTCGAAATTGTCGGCGAGTTCGTTGAGCAGGGCGCGGCGCTCGATCTCGGCGCGCATGCGGGAGGCCTCGGTGGTTTGAAGCTGCTGGGCAGCGTCTTCCAGCGAAATGTCGCGGATGGTGACGACGGCGCGGGCGATCTCGCCGATCTCGTCGGCACGACGGCTGCCGGGGACCTCGTCGAGGGTCTCGCGACGGGCCAAGGCCTGGAGGGCACGCGCCAGGGCACCGAGAGGCCGGACGATGCTGCGGGCGAAGAGCAGGCCGAGAAGAGCCGTGGCGGCGAGAACCGCGAGAGCCGACATGAGCAGCGATTTCGTCAGGCTGTTCACGGAATGCAGCGCCTCGCTCTGGGCCTGCTCGGCGACGATCGTCCAGGGTGAACCCAGCATCGAGATCGAGGCGGTGGCGGCAAGGCGAGCTTTGTCGCCGCTGCCGTAGACGAAGGGCTTGCCGGATTTCAGGCTCTCGGCGTCAAGCCCGGCCATCGTGACGGGCATGCCCGCCTTCACGGCAGAGTTCAGGGGTGGGTTACCACGCAGCAGCCCATCGGAACCGACTGCCATGACCTGTCCCGTATCACCCAGGCCGTTCCGTTCGGACAGCGAAGCGTCGAAGAGGGCGGGCGTCACGCGCAGCACGAGGAAGCCGATCCGCGAGGCGGCCTGGCCGGTTCCCATGGCGACGTTGGCGCGACGGTAGATGCCACGGCCCAGGAAGGCGGAGGGACCGGAATCCGTGGGATATGCGGCGAAGTCCTGCGATAGAACACTGTCGGGCTCGGCGGTCTTCAGGCGCTCGATCAGCTTGGCAAGACCGGATTTCTGCAGGTCCGGCTCCGAGAGGCTATGGGTGAAATCCGCGCCCTTCGTCGTGGTGTAGACAATGCGCCCCTCCTCATCGACGAAGAGAAGGTCGGCATAGCCGGGACGCTCCAGGAGTTTGCGGGCGACTTCCTGAACCTTGGCGTGGCGTCGGCCATACATCGTGCCCGTACCCTCGGCGGCCATGCGTTCCTGCACGGTCGTCGGGCTGGTGAAGGCCTGAACGAGGCTGGCATAATCGGCCTTATTGGGATCGAGGGCTTCGACCAGATCGCCGACATTGCTGGAGACCTGATTGTTGCCGGCGGTCGCGATCAGATCGCCGCGGGCGCGGTCGGCGATCAGTTCCAGCCCGGTCTTACGAGCCGTAGCGGCGAATTCCAGTCGCTCCTGCACGGCGGATGTCAATCCGGACCTAGCCGAATACCAGCTCAGGCTGCCCATGAGGGCAGTACTGACCATTGCCAGACCGACGATCATTACGGGAAGGCGGACGTTGAGACTGCTGGCTATGGACATAAGGAAGTAGGCCCCTGGGAAAACTATGGCGCAAATTATCCTATGACAAATTTAGAAAGTGTTCCTTAGAGTGGGGACTGCGTAATTTTCACGGCCGAGGAATGCTGTTTCGGCATGCCCTTGGCTTACGTGGAAGGACGCCAAGGCAAACATCAAAAAAATGTTTCATCCGAGGCCTCGACGCCTTTCCCTCATTGAAGCGTGCCCGCGCGACCGCGCTTCTTGAAGCGTGCCCGCGCGACCGCGCTTCAACCGAAACTTGCAGCGCCTTCATTAGCCAGAAGTACGATCGGAAACTTCGAGCTCCGACCGGGCAATCTCTCCCGTTGCCAGGAACATGCGGTAGGCGAGATTGTCCGTTTCATCCACATACGGGTATCCGAGATCGTCCAGGGCGGTATCGAAGCGCTGGCGCTCTTCTCGGGGAACGCTGATTCCAGCGAGCACCCGGCCGTAATCGGCGCCGTGGTTACGATAGTGGAACAGGGTGATGTTGAACCCGTCCGCCAAACCGTCGAGGAATCGCAGGAGGGCACCCGGACGCTCCGGGAACTGGAAGCGGTAGATGCGCTCGTCGGTGAGTTCGGTCGAGCGACCGCCGACCATGTAGCGGATATGCACTTTGGCCATCTCGTTGTCGCTGAGATCGACCACGCTGTAGCCGTCGGCCCTGAGGCCGGCGATGAGGTCGCGCTTCTCGGGGATTCCGCCGGGCAAGTTGATGCCCACGAAGATCTGCGCCTCGGCGGAGGGCGCGTAACGGTAGTTGAACTCGGTGATCGCACGCGGGCCGAGATGGCGGATGAAGGCGCGATAGGAACCCGCCTCTTCGGGGATCGTCACGCCGAGGAGCGCCTCGCGCTGTTCGCCGATCTCGGCACGCTCGGCGATGTGGCGCAAGCGATCGAAGTTGAGGTTGGCCCCGGAGGAGATCGCCACCAGCGTCCCCGCCGAGCTGCCCTCGCGCGCCGCATAGACCTTGGCACCGGCCAGAGCCAGGGCTCCGGACGGCTCGGAGACCGCGCGGGTATCGTCGAAAATGTCCTTCACTGCCGCGCACATGGCGTCGGTATCGACGGTGATGACCCCGTCGAGATGCTCGCGGCAGAGGCGGAAGGTTTCCTCGCCGGCCTGGCGCACGGCGACACCGTCGGCGAACAATCCCACGGTCGGCAGAACGACACGCTCATCGGCGGCCAGGGCCGCCGCCATGCAGGCGGCATCGTCCGGCTCGACACCGATGACCTTCGTCTCCGGCCGCAAGTACTTCACGAAAGTCGCGATGCCGGCGGCGAGACCGCCGCCGCCGACCGGCACGAAGATCGCCTCGATCGGCCCGGAATGCTGGGTCAGGATCTCCATGCCGATGGTGCCCTGTCCGGCGATCACATCGGGATCGTCGAACGGGTGAAGGAACGTGAGACCCTGCTCGCCTTCCAATTGGCGGGCATGGCCGAGCGCCTCATCGAACGTATCGCCGAACAGCACGACCTCGGCTCCGCGCGCGCGGCAGGCATCGACCTTGATGGCGGGGGTCGTGCGCGGCATCACGATGACGGCGCGCACGGTGAGACGGGCCGCCGCCAGGGCGACGCCCTGCGCGTGGTTTCCGGCCGAAGCGCAGACGACCCCGCGCGCCAGGACTTCGGAGGAGAGGCCGGACATCTTGTTGTAAGCACCGCGCAGCTTGAACGAGAAGACCGGCTGCAGATCCTCGCGCTTGAGCAGAATCGGGCGCCCCAGGCGCGCGGACATGCGCGGCATCGGATCGAGCGGACTCTCGATGGCGACGTCGTAGACGCGGGCGGTGAGGATCTTGCGGATATAGTCGGTCAAGGAGACGCGTGCTCCGTCGGGGGTTCAGAATCGATGTCGGGTGTGCCTCGGGATACGCCCGAGGCGACAAAGAAGCGAGGGGCGATCCACCGGCCCGGTGGGACAAGGCGCCGCCCGTAGCGGAGATGGCGAACGAGGGTCGACTTTAAAAGAACCTGTCGACCAGGGCTGCCAGCCACACCAGGGCCGCCACGGCCTGCGCCATAAAGGCCCCGGCGGAGGCGAGATCCTTCACCACGCCGATCCGCGCATGGTGGTCCGGGTGGAGGTGGTCGCAGAGTTTCTCGATCGCCGTGTTCAGGAATTCGGCCGCCAGCATGAGGAGCAGGCCGGCCAGGAGTGCCACGCGGATCCAGAGCGTTCCGCCGAGCAGCAGGGCCGCCGGAACGCCGACCACCAACAGGACGAGCTCCAGGCGCAGGGCCCGTTCCGTCCGGGCGCCGAAGACGAGCCCGCGCCAGGAATTGAGGAAGGCGAAGTAGAGCGCGCGCATGCTTTCAGCGATCCGCCGGAGCGCCGCGTGCGATCCACTTGGCCAGAAGCGGTCCGGTGATCAGGACGACGAACAGGCGCAGGGTCTGCACCGCCAGGACGAAGGAGACGTCGGCCTTCGAGCCGACGGCGATGATCGCCACGGAATCGAGCCCACCGGGGCTCGTCGCGAGAAACGCCGTGAGGAAGTCCACCGGAAGCAGGAAGGTCAAGCCGAAGGCCCAGCCGCCGCAAAGGGCGATGACCGCAAGGGTGGCGGTGAGGATGCCCGGCAGGGCCGCGACGGTCTCGCGCAACGTCTGCGCGGTGAAACGCAGGCCGACATACCAGCCGATACAAGCATAGGCGAGATCGAGGAGCGGCTCCGGCAGGGCCATCGAGACGAGGCCCATGGCGTGGAGCACGGCACCCAGGATCATCGGCCCGACGAGGGCACTCGCCGGCAGGCGCAGAAAGCGGGCCAGCACGGCGCCGATCCCGGCGACTGAGAGCGTCACCAGCACAGGGAGGATACCGGCCTCCTCCAGCGATGCGGCCTTTGCCGGGATCGATGTATCGGTGAGGATGCGGGCGACCACCGAGGCCGACAGGACCACGGCAGCGACGCGGACATATTGCATGAAGGCGACGAGGCGCGGATCCGCGCCGTATTCTTCCGCCATGGCCGTCATGGCGGCGGCTCCGCCAGGGGACGAGCCCCAGGCGGCGGTACTACCCGGGAGGATTCGCAGGCGGGTCAGCGCCCAGCCGACAAGGGCGCCGGCCATGACGGTGACCAGCACCACGGCGAGGATCAGCAGCCCGTCATCGAGAAGTGTCCCGACGATGTCGGCGGTCACGGATTTGGCGACAAGGCAGCCGATGATGGCCTGCGCCGCCTGGAAACCCGGTTTCGCCAACGACAGGCTCGCACCGCCGACCCCGAAAGCGATGGCGACGAGCATCGGCCCCAGGAGGAGCGCCGCCGGGAACTGCGCGAGCGTAAGGCTGTAGGCGATGACCGCCGAGGCGGCGACGAGCGCCGTCCAGAGGCCGAGGGAGCGCGGGCTGATCACGGGAGACCATTCTTGGGAAGGCAGCCGGCGCTACACCGGTTCGGCGACGCTGTCACGACCCGCCGGGGCATCGTCGCGAAACGCCGTTGTCCCGGCGGGCGCGTGCGCCCTGAAGAAGCTCGCCAGATGCGCAAGGCCGCTGGCGCGCGGGTCGCTGGAGCGCCAGGCGAGAGCGATGGTCCGGCCCGGCCCGTCGAGATCGAAGCCACGCGTCACGGTGAGGCCGCTGGCATCGGCTCCAGCCGGCACGGCGAGCGCGGGGAGCAGGGTGTAGCCGGCGCCGGCCGCCACCATCGAGCGCAGGGTTTCGAGCGAGGTGGCATGGCGGCCCGCCGCGGAGCCGGCCCCGCACGCGGCGACGGCCTGATCGCGAAGGCAATTACCCTCGTCGAGGAGAAGGAGGTCCGGCCCGGCAATGTCCGTCGCCCGCAACGCCCCGCCCTGGGCGAGGGCATGATCGGCGGGACAAGCGAGCAGGAACGGCTCGATGAAGAGCGGCGAGACGGTGAGACCGGACGTGGGGATCGGCAGGGAGATCAAGGCGGCGTCGACCCTGCCGTCGCGCAGCCCCTCCAGGATTTCGGCCGTCTTCGCCTCGCTCAATGCCAGGGACAGGATAGGAAATTCCTGCCGCAATGTTCTCAGCACGAGGGGAAACAGATACGGCCCCAGGGTCTGGATGGCGGCCAGGACCAGGCGTCCGGTAAGGGGCGCGCCGCGCCCTTCGCTCGCCAGAGCCAGCAGCCGCTGCGCCTCGGCCAGCACCGTGCGGGCCTGGCGGACGATGCTCTGACCCGCCGGAGTCAGCATCACCCGTCGGTTGCCGCGTTCGAAGAGAACGAGGCCCAAGGCCTCTTCGAGCTTGCGGACCTGCACGCTGAGTGTGGGCTGGCTCACATTGCAGCGTTCGGCCGCCCGTCCGAAATGATTCTCCTCGGCGACGGCGACGGCATATTCCAGATCCCGGAGGGACAGACCCGATACATTCATAGGCTCTGTCTATCGCAGCCTTTGCGACGATGCATTAGCCAAACGATCGGGCACGGTTCATAAGGGTGTCTCAGAACGATTCCAGGATGGCGACGCGAGACCGCACGCCCGATACGGATCGTCCCGACATTCTAGGAGAGAGTTCCGCATGAGCGATCAACGCCCGATACTGACCACCCGCCAGGGCCATCCGGTCCGTGACAACCAGAGCACGCGCACGGTCGGCGAGCGGGGACCGGCGACCCTCGAGAACTACCAGTTCATCGAGAAGATCACTCATTTCGACCGCGAGCGCATTCCCGAGCGCGTCGTCCATGCCCGCGGCGCCGGCGCCCATGGGTATTTCGAAGCCTATGGCAAGATCGGCAACGAGCCTGCCTCCAAGTACACCCGCGCCCGCGTCCTGAACGAGACCGGGGTGAAGACGCCGATGTTCGTGCGCTTTTCCACCGTGGCCGGTGCCAAGGAGAGCCCGGAGACCGAGCGCGACCCGCGCGGCTTCGCGGTGAAGTTCAAGACCGTCGACGGCAATTGGGACCTCGTGGGCAACAACCTCAAGGTCTTCTTCATCCGCGACGCGATCAAGTTCCCCGACATGATCCACGCGTTCAAGCCGGACCCGGTGACGAACCGTCAGGAGGCGTGGCGCTTCTTCGACTTCGTGTCCCAGCACCCTGAAGCCATCCACATGGTGACTCACTTGAAGTCGCCCTGGGGCATTCCCGCCAACTATCGCGAGATGGAGGGCTCGGGCGTCAACACCTACAAGCTGGTCAACGACCAGGGCGAAGCCGTGCTCTGCAAGTTCCACTGGGAGCCAAAGCAGGGCGTCCGCAACCTGACTTCGGCCCAGGCGTCCGAAATCCAGGCCAAGGATGTCGGCCACGCCACGCGTGACCTCTACGACAACATCTCAAAGGGCAACTTCCCCGAGTGGGAATTCTGCGTGCAGATCATGCCGGACGGCCCGAACGACCACCTGTCGTTCGATCCCCTCGACGACACCAAGCTGTGGCCGGTCGAGGACTTCCCGCTTCTGCCTGTGGGTCGCATGGTGCTCGACCGCGTGCCGGACAACTTCTTCGCGGAAGTCGAGCAGTCGGCCTTCGGTACCGGCGTGCTCGTGGACGGCATCGATTTCTCGGACGACAAGATGCTCCAGGGCCGGACGCTGTCCTATTCGGACACGCAGCGTTACCGCGTCGGCGCCAATTACCTGCAGTTGCCGATCAATGCGCCGCAGCCCGGCGTGAAGGTCTATTCGAACCAGCGTGATGGCCAGATGACCTACTCGGTCGACGGCACCGGTCCGAACCGGCACATCAACTACGAGCCGTCGACGCTGGCCGAGGGCCTGCGCGAGGCTCCGAAGCCCGCCAAGGACTATCACCAGCCGGTCCAGGGCCAGCTCGGCCGCTACCAGACCTCGCGCACCGAGGACGACTACACCCAGGCCGGCGTCCGCTACCGCTCGTTCCAGGATTGGGAGCGTGACGACCTGATCGCCAATCTCGTCGGCGACATGAAGCAGTGCCCGGAAGCCATCCAACTGCGGATGGTCTGGCACTTCTGGCATGCCGACGAGGATTACGGCCGTCGCGTTGCCGAAGGTGCCGGCATCGATCTGGAGAAGGCCAAGGCCCTGCCGCCGCTGCCGGGCCGCGCGGCTCCGGGCAAGCGCCTCCAGGCCGAGACCTACACGGATGGCAGCCAGGCGCATCGCGTCGCCGCCGAGTAAGCTCCGGTCGTTCGGACTGAACCATGAACTCCCCGCGATCCTCGTGATCGCGGGGAGTTTTTATGCGGTCATTCCGCGGCGGAAGCCGCGCCGACTTTCCGGTCGCGGCCCGCGCCGAGGGCGAAGATTCCGGACGCCAGGGCGATGGCACAGAACAGACCGGCCGAGACGCGCCAGCCCCCGAACAGGTCGTGCGCCAGGCCGAACCCCAGCGGGCCGAGAGCGGCGATGGAATAGCCCACCGCCTGGGACATCGCCGAGAGGTCGGCCGCGCCGACCGCATCGCGGGCGCGCAGCACCACGATGGTGAGGGCGAGTCCGAACAAACCGCCGATTCCGAGACCGAGCCCGATGCCGAACGGGAGTACGAGTGCGACCGGTCCATCGACCAGCGCCAGGAAACTCGCCGCCGACAGGATGAGAAGGGCGAACGCGATACCGCGCTGGTCCCGCAGCCGCGCGGCGAAAGCCGGCACGAGGAGGGCGCTCGGCGCCTGTCCGATGCTCATGATGGAGGTGACGAACCCGGCCTCCACCGCCGACAGGCCACGGCTCTGCAGCACGACCGGGAGCCAGCCGAAGGTGATGTAGGCGAGGGACGATTGCAGGCCCATGAACCCGGTGACCTGCCAGGCCAGGGAATCGCGCCAGAGCGGGCGGCGGCGGGCGGGCGGTGGCCCCTTCTCGCGATGGGGCACGAAGACGATCCAGGCGATGGCCGCCGCCACGGCCGGCACGGCCCAGACCGCCATCGCACGCGTCCAGCCTCCGAAGGCATCGGCCAGGGGCACCGCCGATCCGGCGCCCGTCGCCGCGCCGAGGCAGAGAACCATCGTGTAGAGTCCGGTCATCAAACCGGCCTGCCCGGAGAAGTCTCGCTTCACCAATCCGGGCAACAGGACGCCCGCAAGGCCGATCCCGACGGCCGCGATACAGGCCCCGGCGAAAAGGGGAGGGAGCCCTCCGAGCCCGCGCAGGGCCGAGCCGAGGGCGATGACCAGGATCGCGACCAGCACACCACGCTCCGCCCCCGTCCGCCGGACCATGACGGGGCCGAGCACGCAGGCGAGGCCGAGGCAGAGGACCGGCAGGGTCGTCAGGAACGCCGCCCCCGCGGCGGTCAGGCCAGTCTCGGCGCGGATGGCATCGAGTAGAGGACCGAGAGAGGTGAGGGCGGGGCGCATGTTGAACGCGACCAGCATCATCCCAAGCCCGACGAGGACCGGGCGGGCGTTCCGCAATGTGGGGTCGGTCACGCGATGCGGCGCCTTACCAAGAGTGCGATGAGGCCGAGGCCGGCAAGCATCGCGGCGAAGGGCAGGTCACGCAGGACGGCGTAGACTGTGCGGCCGGGCAACCGAACGGGGAGATCCGCATCGAGGATGCCTTCTACCCCCACGGGCAGGCTGGCAGTAATGCGTCCATACGGGTCGACCACCGCCGAGATGCCGGTATTGGCGTCGCGCACCATGGGCAATCCTTCTTCCACGGCCCGCAATCGGGCCTGGGCGAAGTGCTGGCGCGGCCCAGGCGTATCGCCGAACCAGGCATCGTTGGTGACGTTCAGGATCAGCCCCGGAACGGGAGACGACCCGTCGGGCGCGTGTCCGGGCAGGATTTCGCCGGGAAAGATCGCCTCGTAGCAGATCGTCGCGACAACGGGGGGAAGTCCCGCGATGTCGAGCAGACGCTGGCCGGACCGGGCGCCGGGCGTGAATCCGCCGGGAATCGACACGAACTGGCGTAGACCCACCGCCCTCAACGCTGCGTCGAGGGGCCCCGGCAGATACTCGCCGAACGGCACGAGATGGACCTTGTCGTAGATGTCGCCGAGCTTCGGACCGGACGAGATCGTCAGGATCGAATTGAAGAAGCGCGGGCGCTCATTCGACAATGGCTCCTCGGCGCGGGCCGCGCCGGTGATGAGCTGCCGCCCCGGGGGGAAAGCAGCGGCGATGCGTGCGAGCGAGTCCGGATCGCGCTGGATCAGGAAGGGGAACGCCGATTCGGGCCAGATCACGTGGGTGACGTCCGCGATGCCGGTACGGTCCGGCGCGGCGGCACGATCGCTGAGACCGATGTACCAGTCGATGATGTCGGCCCGATTTTCCGGGCGGAACTTGGCGTCCTGGTTGAGGTTCGGCTGGACCAGCCGCAGACGTACCCCTTCCACTGTCGCCGTGGCTGTCGGCGGCAGACGAACGATCCCGAACAGCGCCATCGCGGCGAGTCCGGCGGAGGCCGCCAGGGCCGGTGCGTAACGCCCTCGTGCCGTTGTGCCGGTCGCGAGGGTGGCGGGCGCTGCCGCGATCAGGACAGCGAGAAGCGTAAGGCCGTAGAGCCCGATCACCGAGGCGGATTGCATCAGCCAAAGGTTCTGGCCGAGCGCCATGCCGAGGGTGTTCCAGGGAAACCCGGTAAAGAGGTGACCGCGTAGCCACTCAGAAGCAGAGATGCCGACCGCGAGAGCGGCGATACGTGCGGGACCCTGTGACCAGAGCACGCGCGCCAGCGCGAAACCCGCGGCGTAGAACAGCGCGAGCACCGCGGGCAGGCCGATCACGCCGAGGGGCAACGCCCATAAGAACTCGTCCGCCTCTACCAGGAACGCGGAGCCGAGCCACCACAGACCGGCGGTGAGGTAGCCGAAGCCCCAGGCCCAGCCGATGACCGCGCAGGCGAGGACCGCACCGCGGTTTCCCCGCCGCCCCGTTGCCGCCCCGTCGATCAACCAGACGGCGATGCTCAGCGAAACGACGAGGGCGGGCAGGGCACCGAAAGGCGGCATCGCCAATGCGCCGACGGCGCCGGCGGCGATCGACACGAGCAGGCGACGCCAGCCGGAGGTCAGCATGATCCATTGCGCGAGGTGTGCGAGCGGCCCCGTCGCGCTTCCGGGCACGGGCGCAGGGCGCGACCCGGCACCGTCGAAGGCGTAGCTCATCTTCGGGTCATCCCGGCTGAGGCATCAGCCCGAGGCGTGTCCGCCACGTCCTGGGAAAAGCTGATGTGAGACGAAAGCCTGGCGCAAGGTCCGCAGCGCGCAGTCAGGCGCTAGGAAGCTTCGGCGATCGGACTGCTGCTCGGCGGCGGAAGGGCCAGAGGTATGAGCGGGGCGATCTTCATCGGCCCGCGATGCAGCCGCAGCCGTTTCACCCGGCGCGGGTCGGCATCGAGCACCTCGAATTCGAGGTCGCCCGGCCCGGTGATGAGTTCGCCGCGCGAGGGAACGCGTCCGGCGAGCGTGACGATGAGGCCGCCGATCGTGTCGATCTCCTCGGCCATCTCGCCCACCGCGGCGACGAGATCGACGCCGCTCACCTCGGATACCTCGGCGAGTCCGGCGCGGGCATCGGCGATGAACATGTCGGCATCGCCCTCTACGCGCTGAACCAGGTGGCCTTCGGCCACATCGTGCTCATCCTCGATATCACCGACCACCATCTCGATGAGGTCTTCGATGGAGATGAGCCCGTCGGTCCCGCCATATTCGTCGATGACGAGGGCCATATGCGTGCGCGTCGCCTGCATCCGTACCAAGAGATCGATGGCCGGCATGGACGGCGGCACGAACAGGACCGGGCGCTGGATCCGGGTCGAGGCCAGGGTCGCCGAAAGATCGACATTGCCGAGGTTGAGTGCCTTCAGGGCACGAGTGCCGCGGCGCGGGCGCGGAGGTACCACGGCTGCGACATCGCCCGCCGTGTCGGGAAGTGCGGTGGCGATCGCGGCGCTCGGTCGGCGGGTGGTCGCTTCGGCCTTGGCGGCGATGTGATCGACGAAGTCGCGGATGTGGACCATGCCGCGCGGATCGTCGAGCGTCTCGCCGTAAACCGGCAGGCGCGAATGGCCGGCGGTGCGGAACAGCTTCAACAGATCGCCGAGACTCGTCTCCATGGAGACGGCGACGATGTCGGCGCGCGGGATCATCACGTCGTCCACGCGCACCTTGTGCAGCCCGAGGACGTTCTTGAGCATGGCCCGTTCGAGGGGGGAGAACAGGTTCTCACCCGAATCGGGTTCGGCCAGCGCATCCTCGATATCGTCGCGCAACGAATCGCGCGGCCGGAGATGGAAGGCGTGCAGCAGACGGTCGTACCAGGGCTCGCGCGCCTGAGCCTCACCGTCACCGCTACTGGGCGCAGCCTGAGCCGCGCCGCGACTTCGATCGTTCGTCATGTCTCTCTGATCTGGAATTGCGGGCGGAATCGCCCCTCACTCGGCATAGGGGTCGGCGATGCCGAGGCCGTGCAAGGCTTCGGTCTCCAAGGCCTCCATGGCGGTCGCGTCCGCGTCGCCGGTCTCGTGGTCCTGGCCGAGAAGATGAAGCGTGCCATGGATCAGAAGATGCGCGAGGTGGTCTTGAAGCGGTTTTCCCTGCTCGGCACTCTCGCGCAGCATCGTGTCATACGCAAGAACGACATCGCCGAGCGGCACCGCGACACCCGCATGGGCGGGTTGCGGCGAAGCGGGAAAAGACAGGACATTGGTGGGCTTGTCTTTGCCACGCCAGGTCCGGTTGAGGTCTTGGACCACCTCATCCGTGGTCAGCAGCACGCTCACCTCGATCGGATGGGCCGGCGTATCGGGCGCGATGGCAAGTCCTGCCTCTACCGCCCGGATGACGAAAGCCTCGAGGTCCGGCACCACGGTTTCCCAACGTGGGTCCTCCACGGCGACGTCGATCTCGGATTCGATCTCAGACCCCGGCATCACGAAAGCGGCCTGCGGCGGGACATGGGCGAACGGTCCGCATCGCCCTCGCCATGGGCAGCCGTCTCGTAGGCGGTGACGATGCGGCGAACGAGGTCATGGCGCACCACGTCGACGTCCCGGAAGGTCACCCGGCCGATCCCCTCGACACCATCGAGGATGTTCACGGCCTCGACGAGCCCGGATTTCTGGCCGGGCGGGAGATCGACCTGACTCGGGTCTCCGGTGATGATCATGCGCGAGTTCTCGCCGAGACGGGTGAGAAACATCTTCATCTGCATCGAGGTGGTGTTCTGCGCCTCGTCTAGCAGGACCACGGCGTTGGTCAGGGTCCGCCCGCGCATGAACGCCAGCGGCGCGATCTCGATGACGCCGGTCTGCAGGCTGCGGTCCACGTGCCGCGCCTCCATGAAATCGTAGAGTGCGTCGTAGATCGGACGCAGGTAGGGATCGACCTTCTCGCGCATGTCGCCGGGCAGGAAGCCGAGACGCTCGCCGGCCTCGACGGCGGGCCGTGAGAGGATCAGGCGCTCCACATGGCCCTGTTCCAGCAGGGACACCGCGTAGCCCACCGCGAGCCAGGTCTTACCGGTGCCGGCGGGGCCTTCGGCGAAGACGAGCTCATGGTTGCGAAGAAGCTTGATATAGGTGTCCTGGGCAGCGTTCCTGGCCCGCACGGCGCCGCGCTTACGCGTGGCGATCTGGTCGAAATGCGGGCGATCCGGCTCGGCGCTCACCTCCGCGGAGGGGAAGAGGTTGCCCTGAAGCGTCGTCTCCTGGATCGCGCCGTCGACATCGCCGAGGGTCAGGGCGGTGCCGCTGGCCTTCACACGCGCATAGAGCCGTTCGAACACCTTGCGCGCCTTCTCGGCGGCATCCGGCAATCCCTTCACAACGAGGTGGTTGCCCAGAGCCGTGGCGGTGACGGCCAGACGCCGTTCGATATGGGCGACGTTCTGGTCGTACTGGCCGAAAACGAGGCTGGCGAGCCGGTTGTCATCGAAGGTCAGGGAGACGTCTACCGTCTCCACGATCTCTCCCACTCGCGCCGCTGGACCACGCCCACGAAGGGGCGCTCCCCGTCCACTCAGACCGTCAGATGCCGGCACGCAGAGGCTCCTTGCTGTGAGTATCGCTGAGCGTCACGAAAGGGGTCGGGACGGCATGACGCGGCCATCCCGTCTCCCAGGATGAAAATGCGGTTGCGTGGCGTCAGCGTCGTCAAGCGGCCGCCGCCTCGTCGGTAACGGCTTCGCCGAACAGGCTGTTCGAGCCGGCGCGGATCACGCGCACAGGCACGACCGTGCCGATGGTGGCAGGCGGGGCATCGAACTGCACGGGCAGGAGATGCGGTGTCTTGCCGGCGACCTGCCCCGGATGACGTCCGGCCTTCTCCACCAGCACCTCGACGACATGGCCGACGGCGGACGCGTTGAAGGCGTGGCGCTGGTCATCGAGCAAGGCCTGGAGTGCTGCGAGGCGCTCGGACTTCACGGCCTCGGGCACGGCGTCCTCGCGCTCGGCGGCCGGCGTACCGGGGCGCGGGCTGTACTTGAACGAATAGGCCGACGCGAAGCCGATCTCGGAAACGAGGCGCATCGTCTCCTCGAACTCCACATCGGTCTCGCCGGGGAACCCGACGATGAAGTCGGAGGACAGGGCGATATCCGGCCGCACCCGGCGCACGCGCTCGATGAGCCTGCGATAGGCATCGCCCGTATGCTTCCGGTTCATCGCCTGCAGCACGCGGGTGGAGCCCGACTGAACCGGCAGGTGCAAGTAAGGCATCAGCGCGGCGATTTCCCCATGCGCCCGGATCAGATCGTCAGCCATGTCGTTGGGGTGGCTCGTGGTGTAGCGCAGGCGCAGGAGGCCCGGTATCGCTTCGAGCGCGCGCATCACCGCGGGAAGCGTCACCGATGCGCCATCGGCGCCGACGCCGTGATAGGCGTTGACGTTCTGCCCAATCAGCGTGATCTCGCGAGCACCGCCCCGAACGAGTTTCTGCGCCTCATCCAGGATCGCCTCCACCGAGCGCGAGACCTCGGCCCCGCGCGTATAGGGAACGACGCAGAAGGCGCAGAACTTGTCGCAGCCTTCCTGCACGGTGAGGAACGACGAGACCGCAGCCGTCCGCCTGATGGGCAGGTGGTCGAACTTGTCCTCGACGGGAAACTCCGTGTCGACGACGCGCGCCGAGCCGGAGCGAGCCAGAAGATCCGGCAGGCGATGGTAGTTCTGCGGACCCACGACCACGTCGACGGCGGGTGAACGCGCCAGGATTTCCTTACCCTCAGCCTGTGCGACGCAGCCCGCGACCACGATCCGTGTGTCCAGCCCAGCCTCGGCACGAGCCGATTTCAGAACGCGCAGTCGGCCGAGTTCGGAATAGACCTTGTCGGCGGCCTTCTCGCGAATGTGGCAGGTATTGAGGATGACGACATCCGCCTCCTCGACGCTTTCCGTGGCGGCATAGCCCTGGCTACCGAGCAGGTCGGACATGCGACCCGCATCGTAGGCATTCATCTGACAGCCGTAGGATTTGATGTAGGCTTTCTTCAACGCGACCGTTCCAGCACCGGATAGACCTCGGGCGTCGCTCGGACGCCCCCTGCTGCCGGCGGTGCTAGCACGTTTCACCCGGCCCGTCGCTTCCTTGCGACATTACGAACACGGCCGAAGGGGTTCAGGCGACGACATTCGAGGAGGGGAGCGTTGCGATGAGGGGCTCCGCGACGGGCAGTGCCACCGCCACGCCCTCCCACCGGCCCGTTACGGATGCCTGCATCGCCCTGCGCACCGAGGCTTCGGCCATGGCGGTGGCGCGCTTGCGGTCGGTGCCGGCCTCGAAGGCGATGGGATCGCCCCAGACGACATGAACGTCGATCGGCCCCTCCCGAAGGAAGACCGCAAGATGCGGCGCCAGCTCCATGTCACCGTACCAGGCGATGCCCGGCCGCTCGGACCGGATCACGGGCAGGCCGTTGCGGCGCGGATAGGTGAGGGCGAGGGGCTGGAGCCGAACACGGTCGCGGGTGCCGCCCTCGGAATCGATGGCAGCGCGGGCGGCTCCGACGAGGGACGAGCGGAACGGCAGCAGACGTGTCCCGTCACCCGTCGTACCTTCAGCGAAGAGGACGATGAGATCGCCATCGGTCAACCGGCTCGCCACCGTGGCGTTGACGCTGGCTGTCGCGGCACGGCGCGCTCTGTCGATGAAGACGGTGCGCTGGAGCCGGGCCAGGGTTCCCACGACGGGCCACCCGGAAATCTCCGATTTCGCCACGAAGGAGAGCGGCCGCAAGGATCCGAGGACGAGGATATCGAGCCAGGAGATGTGGTTGGACAGAACGAGGGCCGGCTCCCCCAGGGCAGGGGGCGTGCCGCTCTGGGTCACTCTCACGGAGAACAGCGCCAGGAAGATCCGGTGGAAGTAGGTCGGAGCATGGGCAGCGATCCGTCCGCGCCCGAATCTCAGGCTGAGGAGATGCGGACCGACCAGCACCCCGAAGGCCAGGACGCAGACGAGAAGCCGAAGGGCGGTGCCGAGACGCGTCATCGTCCGACGTCGATCAAGAAGCGCGGATCACGACAGGGTCGCCGTCATGGTGAAGGCGGTGGCGCGAGTGCCATCGGCGCGGGTGTAATACCCGGTGCGCTCGCCGACGCGCTGGAAGCCGTGCCTGGCGTAGAGCTTCAGTGCGGCGGCATTGCCCTCGTCCACTTCGAGATGGACATGGCGCACGCCGTTCAGCGCGAGATGCCCGAGATGCTCACGTACGAGCTTGTGGCTCAGGCCACCGCCCCGTGCGGCAGGTGCCAGGACGACGGTGAGGATCTCGGCTTCGTCGGCGACGCGGCGCGAAAGAATGAAGCCCTGGATCGTGCCGGCGCGCCAGAGCGCGTGAGCCTCGGTGGAGCGCTCGCACAGCATCCGCTCGAATTCATGGGCATCCCAGGGCCGCGCGAAGGAGGTGGCGTGCAGGCGGGCAAGGGTGGAGGCGGAGGAAGAATCGCGCAGAGGCGTCACGTAGGGCTCGCCGCCCCAGGCGTCCCACCAGGCCAGCCACCAATCGAGAGCCCAAAGCGGAGAGACGGGACGAATCATCGACGGGCCAGCCTCGCGTGATCCTGGGGAGTGGCGTCCGGTCCACGCAGGTAGAGCGGACGCGCCATGGCTTGGGCAGGGTCGGCCAGCATGCCGAGGGAGGCGATCCAGGCAATCTGCGGCGGGCCAGCATCACTGATAGATGCCGCGACGCCACGGGATCTCAGCAGGCTGCTCAGTGCGGGCGCGCCGGATCCGACCAGGGTGACGGGGCTACGCCCGACGTGATCGGCCGCTTCCTCGATCCGCAGGAGGCTCGGGGGTACGACGATGCCTTCCGCCATGTTCATGGCCTGAAAATACACCGAGCCGTGCCGGGCATCGATCGCCGCGGCGATCAGGCCCTGGCCGTTGGTGGCGAGCAAGGGCGCCAGGAGCGCGGACAATGTCGTGACGCCGACCACCGGAACCTGCGTCGCGAGGCCGACGGCGCGAGCGGCCGACAAGCCGACGCGAAGGCCGGTATAGCTCCCTGGACCGACGGTGACCGCGACCCGGTCGAGACTCTCGAACCCGCCTTCGACACGCGCCATCACGCGTTCCAGCATGGGGAGCAACGCTTCGGCATGGCCACGAGCCAAGGTCATGGATTCTTCGGCGAGGAGATCGTCGGAGAGATCCGTCGCGATGCAGACGGAGCAGGCGTCCAGCGCCGTGTCGATAGCCAGGATACGCAACGTCACTCCAGATCGGGATGCCCGTCGGGCGCACGAGTTTAGGATGAAAAAGGCCGCCCCGTCAGTGCGGGACGGCCCTCGGAAGCAACGAAGGACGCAGGGTGTTGCGCGCTTGCGACGGCAATCAGACCGCCTGGACCTCGCGCACTTCGGGAAGGAAGTGCTTGAACAGGTTCTGCACCCCATGCCGGAGCGTGGCGGTGGAGGAAGGGCAGCCGGAACAGGCACCCTTCATTTCGAGATAGACCACGCCCTCCTTGAAGCCACGGAACGTGATGTCGCCGCCATCGCTGGCAACCGCAGGGCGCACCCGGGTCTCGAGCAGGTCCTTGATGGTGACGACGGTGTCGTGATCCGCCGCATCGTAGAATTCCTCGGCATCGTCGCTACCGAGAACGACGCCCTCTGCCAGGACCGGGGCGCCCGACTGGAAATGCTCCATGATCGCGCCGAGGATCGCCGGCTTCACCTGCGGCCAGCCGTGCTCGTTCTCGATCTTGGTCACGGAGATGAAGTCGTGGCCGAAATAGACGCCGGCGACGCCGGGTACGTCGAAGAGGCGCTGGGCCAGCGGCGAGCGAGCAGCGGCTTCGGCATCCCGAGCCTCGAAGGTCGATTCGGGAAGTACCACGCGCCCCGGCAGAAACTTCAGGGTGGCGGGATTAGGAGTGGCTTCGGTCTGGATGAACATGGCTGTGTCGTATCCTCGTCCGCTGCGCCGGTTCAAGGCCGGCCGGGAAGGGCGCGAGGAACGCCCCGCGCTTACCTATCCATGTGGACCGTATGCGGGATTTTCTCAACCTGCACGCACCGGGCGGTGGACAGGCCCGTTCGTGTTCTTCGACGGGGATGTCGACAAGCGCCGATGCTTCCTGTATGGCCCGCGGCAACTCAAAACAGGATGCCGAAATCCTGACGCACGCATTCCCCTCCTGGGATCGCGGGCGCGCACCGGCAGGAACTTGACCATGAACATCATCCAGCAGCTCGAGCAGGAGCAGATTGCTGCGCTCGGCAAGACCATTCCCGACTTCCAGCCCGGCGACACGGTGACCGTGAACGTGAAGGTGAAGGAAGGCGAGCGTACCCGCGTGCAGGCCTATGAAGGCGTATGCATCGCGCGCTCCGGTGGCGGCCTCAACGAGAGCTTCACCGTCCGCAAGATTTCCTACGGCGAGGGCGTCGAGCGCGTCTTCCCGGTCTACTCGCCGATGATCGATTCGATCGCCGTCGTGCGCCGCGGTAAGGTGCGTCGCGCCAAGCTGTACTACCTGCGCGACCGTCGCGGTAAGTCGGCCCGTATCGTCGAGCGCGCCGACCGCCCGGCCGAGAAGGCCGCCAAGGCCGATGCCTCGAAGGCCAACAAGGACGCCCGCAAGGCCGAGAAGGCCGCAAAGTCCGCTGCCAAGACCGCAGCCGAATAAGCTGTACGGCGAGCCTCGTTAGAATTGCGAAAGGCCGGGCATTGCCCGGCCTTTTTCGTTGGCGGATGGACGCCGCACCGGCATCCATCCCAAAGCAGTCTCGCAACCCGAGACATACTCGACCCACCCCATCCTCGACTGCAACATCTACGAGGACGGATTGGCCGGCACGAGGATCATCTCCATCCGACCACCACGGGGGAAGGGGATCATTTTCATTTCCTGCTTCGGCGCAGGGCTCAACATCCGCGACGGCTCGTAGCGCTGGTCGATCGCATGGGTCGCATCGATATCTTGGTGACGCTGTTGAACGCCGCGCTTCCCCGCCATCTGGGCGACCGCCGCCGAGGAAGCCGTCGCGAGAATGAGCACGGCAGCAATTGCTACATTTTTATACAGCATGATTTTCCTTAGTGCATGTTTCAGCAACATAAGGGTCAACGGACGGCCAACAATGCCTAATCCTGCGCCAATCAGCCCAGTCTGTGAACAAGGTGCGGCGTCACACGGGCCAAGAGGAAAGGCCTGACATTGTGTTCGAAGGCGCGGATTAACCTCCTGACGCGATCCGAACGTGGTCTCGCCAAGGCAATATGATGAAGACCATCAGCAAGATGGCGGCACATAGCAAAATAAATAGAGATTTTACTTCTGAAATAGATCTCGATAAGTATCGATCGATATCTGCATCATCTTACAAAAGCGACCAGGCCGCTTGGGTCCAAGTAATGAGAGGATATCTTCGGAACCATTGCCTCAGGCCGGAGCCCCGGCCGACATAGCCCGAGGCAGCGGCCGGCGCCGCCTCGGAGGATGGGTCAGCTTCATCAGCGTCCCGGAAAGGGCGGATTGGAGGTCGGGGCGGCTGATCGAATGAAGACGTGCCGACCCCTTCATACCGCTATCCCCGACGCAGGGCCTCGAGCACCTTTCCGCCCGGCCGCCCGGTCTGCGGCATGCCGAGCTTGCGCTCGATGGCCTTGATCGCGTCGCGGGTCTTTGCGCCGACTTTACCGTCCGGCTCGCCGACATCGTAGCCCTGGGCCGCCAATCTGGTCTGAAGATCGCGGCGCTCGGCGCGCGACAGGGGCGGATCATCGGTGGGCCATTCCGCCTGGACACCGGAGCGGCCGCGCAGGCGGTCGGACAGCACCGCGATGGCCAGACCGTAGGATTCGGCGGCGTTGTAGGAATAGAGCGCGTCGAAATTCCGGGTCACCAGGAAGGCCGGACCGTTGATACCGGCCGGGAGCAGGATGCCGGCAGGGCCGTCGCCGGAGAGCGGTCGTCCGTCGATCCGGGTGACACCCATGGAGGCCCAATGCGCCACGGCGTGCTTGTTCTTGCGCCCGGCGGCCCCGGCATTGAAACCCTTCGGCACCCGAACCTCGTAGCCCCAGGGCTGACCGTTCGACCATTTGGCCACGCGCAGGAAGTTGGCGGTGGAGGCCACCGCGTCGGGCACCGAATCAACGAGATCACGGCGCCCGTCGCCGTCGCCGTCGACGGCGAGGCGCTGGTAGGTGGTGGGCATGAACTGGGTCTGGCCGAAGGCGCCGGCCCACGAGCCCGTCAAGCGAGACGGGTCGATGTCGCCCCGCTCGATGATCTTGAGGGTGGCCATCAACTCGCCCTTGAAGAAGGCGGCGCGGCGGTGATTCGAGCAGATCAGGGTGGCAAAGGACTGAACCAGCGGCATCTTACCGAGGTTCTTGCCGAAATTCGATTCGACCCCCCAGACGGCGGCGATGGTGTAGCGGTCGACACCGTAGCGTGCCTCGGCATTGGCGAGGGCCTGGGCGTGCTGCTTCATCGCCGCCTTGCCGTCGTCCACCCGCTCCTCGTCGACGAGGGCGGCCATGTAGTCCCAGATCGGCGTCTTGAATTCGGGCTGCGCCTGGGAGAGTTCGATGACCTTGTCGTCGAAGGCGATCCCGTCGGTCGCCGCGCGGAACGTCTGCGCTGAGATCCCTTGCGCCGCCGCCTCGCCCTGGAGGGAGGCGAGGCAGGAGCGAAAGTCGGCCTTGGCAGGAACGGACGCTGCCGCACTCGCGAGGCAGAGGAGGGCGGTCAGCTTCGCGCGCGACGTCATGGGCGGTCTCCCGGCGGTTTTCGGCGTTTCCCGACCTTTAAGCCGCGCGCATGGTAAACGAACCGTGATGATGTCGGCGCTCAGGCAAATCCGCGCGCGGCGAGCTTCTCCTCGTAGGCGTCGATCTTCGGCGCGCGCATGAGGGTCAGGCCGATCTCGTCGAGCCCGTTGAGCAGGCTTTCTTTGCGCCCGGCATCGATGTCGAAATGCAGCGTGCCGCCATCAGGCCCCTTGATGGTCTGGCTCTCGAGATCGATCGTCAGGGTGGCGTTGGAGCCGCGCTCGGCATCGTCGAACAGCTTCTCCAGATCCTCCGGCGGGACGATGATGGCAAGGATGCCGTTCTTGGCGCAGTTGTTGAAGAAGATATCGGCGAAGCTCGTGGAGATTATGCAGCGGATACCGAAATCGGCGAGCGCCCACGGCGCGTGCTCCCGCGACGAGCCGCAGCCGAAATTGTCGCCGGCCACCAGCACTTTGGCATTACGGTAAGCCGGCTGGTTGAGCACGAAATCCGGGTTCTCGGAGCCATCGTCGTTGTAGCGCATCTCGGAGAACAGGCCCTTGCCGAGACCGGTGCGCTTGATCGTCTTGAGATACTGCTTCGGGATGATCCGGTCGGTATCGACATTGGTGATGCGCATCGGCGCGGCAACGCCGGTGAGGGTGGTGAACTTTTCCATGATGCTTCGCCGTTCGTGAACCGGCCCGTCGCCCGCGCCTCTCCCGCGCTCGGGAAAGGAAGGGCAATCACCGGATGATCCTGTTTCCTCTCCTTACCAGTCGCCTTGGCATCTCGAAAGCAGGCGGTGCCATCTCGTAGCCGTCACGCAACTTGGCTATGCTTATCGTCGACGGACAACCGGGGCGACGCGATGAGCGAGACGCGCAATCAGTTCAAGAAGGCGCCCAAGCGCAAAAAGGAAAAGGCCCGGAGCGTTTCCGTGTCACCGGAAATGCGCCAGGCCTATGCCGATCTCATCAAGGAGCGCGAAGAACGCGAGGCCTATGCCCAGCACCTGCCGGCCGAGGGCGGCGGCAAGCGCTGAGCGCCTTCCTCGATCTCAGCGCTTCGGGCCGGCCTCGATCACGTCTTCCAGCGTGCGGAGCCCAGCGCGGGGAGCGTTGACGAGACAGGCCATGTTGCCGGGCGGGTGCTGGTTCTTCCACATCTTCGTGTGCGCCTGGGGGATCTTATCCCACGGGAACACCTCGCTCATGCAGGGGTCGATGCGCTGGTCCAGTACGAACTGGTTGGCAGCCGAAGCCTGCTTCAGATGCGCGAAGTGCGAACCCTGAATACGCTTCTGGCGCATCCAGACGTAACGGGCATCGAAGGTGATGTTGAAGCCGGTGGTACCGGCGCAGAACACCACCATGCCGCCACGCTTCACGACGAGCGCGGAGACCGGGAAGGTCGCCTCACCGGGATGCTCGAAGACGATGTCGACATCGTTGCCCTTGCCGGTGATGTCCCAGATCGCCTTGCCGAACTTGCGCGCTTCCTTGGTCCAGGCGTGGAATTCCGGCGAGTTCACCTTGGGCAGCTGGCCCCAGCAATCGAAGTCCTTGCGGTTGATGACGCCCTTGGCGCCGAGGCTCATCACGTAGTCGCGCTTCGACTCGTCCGAGATGACCGCGATGGCGTTCGCACCGGAGGCGGCGCAGAGCTGGACGCCGAACACGCCGAGACCGCCCGAGGCGCCCCAGATCAGCACGTTCTGGCCCGGCTTCACCGTGTGCGGAGCGTGGCCGAACAGCATCCGGTAGGCGGTGGCGAGGGTCAGCGTGTAGCAGGCGCCTTCTTCCCAGGTGAGGTGCTGCGGCCGCTTCATCAGCTGGCGCGACTGGACCCGGCAGAACTGTGCGAACGAGCCGTCCGGCGTCTCGTAGCCCCAGATCCGCTGTGAAGGCGAGAACATCGGGTCACCGCCGTTGCACTCCTCGTCGTCGCCGTCGTCGCGGTTACAATGGACGATGACTTCGTCGCCGACCTTCCAGCGCTTCACCTTGGCGCCCACGGCCCAGACGATGCCCGAGGCATCCGAACCGGCGATATGGTAGTCGGCCTTGTGCACGTCGAAGGGAGAGATCGGCTCGCCGAGGCCGGCCCAGACACCATTGTAGTTGATGCCAGCCGCCATGACGTAGACCAGGACTTCGTCGTCGCCGATCTCCCAGGTCGGCACCACCTCGACCTGCATCGACTCCTCCGGCGGGCCATGGCGCTCGCGTCGGATCGCCCAGGCATACATCTTCGCTGGGACATGGCCGAGGGGCGGAATTTCACCCAGCTCGTAGAGGTCCTTGCCCTCGGTCGTATTCAAGGCAGCACTCGCCGACATCTTGGCTCTCCCATTATTCTTTCTGTGCGACCCTATATCCACGAACCTGGACTGCTCCAAGGCCCCCTAAAAGGCCAGGATCGGGTGCTGCGTCCTCGAGTGCGTGCGCTGACCCGCCGCCTATTGATGTATTCATAATAAAGTCTTTGATGCAGAACGGCTCGTTTTCGATATTCCGCATCGAGGTCAAGGATTTACAGGAAGCTCACCTCAGTTGCCGGACAAAGCGCTCTTCAATTCGCTTGATCCAGTCGTCTAGAATTTTTCGAAGCATTCTGGGCTGTCGACCGCCAAGTTGGACCATCGGCCAGATGACGTATGGCCGAGGCTTGGTTAGGGTGCCGCACAATAAGCGTGAGATCGCGCAGCCTTGGAATCGAGTGGAGTCAGTGGAATGAGCGCGAGTGCGACCGTCGCCGAGGTCAAGCGCGACAAGCCATGGATCATCCGGACGTATGCCGGCCATTCCAACGCCAAGGAATCGAACGAACTCTATCGGGGCAATCTGGCGAAGGGGCAGACCGGACTGTCGGTCGCCTTCGATCTGCCGACGCAGACCGGCTACGATCCCGACCACGAATTGGCACGCGGCGAGGTCGGCAAGGTCGGTGTCTCGATCGCACATCTCGGCGACATGCGGACTCTGTTCGATCAGATTCCGCTGCAGCAGATGAACACCTCGATGACGATCAACGCCACGGCACCGTGGCTGTTGTCGCTTTACCTCGCGGTCGCCGAGGAGCAGGGCGCGCCGCTCAGCGGCCTCCAGGGCACGACGCAGAACGACATCATCAAGGAATACCTGTCGCGCGGCACCTACGTGTTCCCGCCGGCCCCATCCCTTCGCCTGACCAAGGACGTGATCCTGTTCACGACCAAGGAAGTGCCGAAGTGGAACCCGATGAACGTGTGTTCCTACCACCTGCAGGAGGCCGGGGCGACGCCGGTGCAGGAGCTCTCCTACGCGCTGGCCATCGCCATCGCGGTGCTCGACACGGTGCGCGACGACCCGGATTTCGACGAGGCGAGCTTCGCCGACGTGTTCAGCCGCATTTCCTTCTTCGTGAATGCCGGCATGCGGTTCGTTACCGAGATCTGCAAGATGCGGGCGTTCTCCGAACTCTGGGACGAGATCGCCCAGGAGCGCTACGGCATCACCGACCCGAAGAAGCGCATTTTTCGCTATGGCGTTCAGGTCAACAGCCTCGGACTGACGGAACAGCAGCCCGAGAACAACGTCCACCGCATCCTGATCGAGATGCTGGCCGTCACCCTGTCGAAACGCGCCCGCGCCCGTGCGGTGCAGTTGCCGGCCTGGAACGAGGCTCTGGGCCTGCCGCGCCCCTGGGACCAGCAATGGTCCATGCGGATGCAGCAGATCCTCGCCTTCGAGACCGACCTCCTCGAGTACGAGGACATCTTCGACGGTTCGAAGGTCATCGACGCGAAGGTCGAAGCTCTGAAGGCGGAGACCCGCAAGGCCCTCGAAGAGATCGGCGGCATCGGCGGCGCGGTGGCGGCGGTCGAGACCGGGGCGCTGAAGCGCGCCCTCGTGGAATCCAACGCCAAGCGCATCTCGGCCATCGAGGCGGGCGATCAGGTCGTCGTCGGCGTCAACAAGTTCCAGGCCGGCGAGCCCTCGCCGCTCACTGCCGGGGAGGGCGCCATCTTCACGGTCTCCGAGACGGTGGAGATGGAAGCCGAGCAGCGCATCCGCGACTGGCGGGCCAAGCGCGACGGCAAGGCCGTGGAGAAGGCCCTCGACGAACTCGAAGCCGCCGCGCGCTCGGGCGCCAACATCATGCCGGTCTCGATCGCGGCGGCGAAGGCCGGCGTCACAACCGGCGAATGGGGCACGCGCCTGCGCCAGGTCTTCGGTGAATACCGAGCCCCCACCGGCGTCAGCCTCGAGACGATCTCCTCGGGTGCGGCCGAGGACGCCAAGCTCCTCATCGCCGATCTCGGGGAGCGCCTGGGCGAGACGCCCAAGCTCGTCGTCGGCAAGCCCGGTCTCGACGGCCATTCGAATGGCGCCGAGCAGATCGCGCTCCGCGCCCGCGACGTCGGATTCGACGTGACCTATGACGGCATCCGCCAGACCCCGGCCGAGATCGTGGCGAAAGCCAAGGAGACCGGCGCCCACGTGGTCGGACTGTCGATCCTGTCCGGCAGTCACGTACCGCTGGTGCGCGACGTAAAGGCGAAGATGCGGGAGGCGGGCCTCGACCACGTCCCCCTCGTCGTCGGCGGGATCATCTCGCCGGACGACGAACTCGTCCTCAAGAACATGGGCGTCACGGCGGTCTACACGCCGAAGGACTACATCCTCGACACGATCATGATCGGCATCGCCAAGGTGGTGGGCCGCGCCCTCGACAAGCGCGCCGCAGAGAAGGCGGATGCCGCGGCCGGCATCGGCGGATCCTCCGTCAGGGAGGGCGGCGAAAAGGTGTTCTGACGCGTCTACGTACCTTCCTCCCTCTTCGGGGGAAGGTGCCTATGCAACCGGTTCGGAGAGGCTGCCTCTCCGAAAGGTGCACTCTCCCCGCCAGCGGCAAAAACGGGTAGGCACTCCGCACGACCTCGCGACATCAGCGGACCCTCACACGACAATGCCTTTCGCGCCGCTCGTCGCCGTACCGCTGGCCGCCTGCCTCAGCGCGGTCCTGATAGTGCTGCTCAAACCGATCCTTCAACGCTATGCGCTCGCCCGGCCGAACGCGCGGTCGAGCCACAGCGTGCCGACCCCCCAAGGGGCCGGCATCGCGATCGTCCTCGCCATCCTGGCGACCGGTGGGCTCCTGGCATCCCTGATGCAGCCTATGCCAGCGACGATGGAGGCGCTGGTCCTCGCTCATGCGACGGTGTTCCTCGCCATCGTGGGTGCTGTCGACGATATCAGGCCGCTGCCGGCCACGCTGAGACTCGGTCTCCAGACGCTTGCGGTGACCGGCCTCGTCCTGTCGGTGGAGGGACGGCTCCTACCCGAGATTCCGCTCATTGCTGAGCGCTCCCTCGCTGTCCTGGCCGGAGTCTGGTTCGTGAATCTGACGAACTTCATGGACGGGCTCGACTGGATGACGGTCTCGGCCATGGTGCCGGTCTCGGCCGCGCTGATGCTCGCCGGACTCGGCGGGGAATTACCGCCGCTGCCGACCCTCGTGGCCGCGTCCCTCCTCGGTGCGCTGATCGGCTTTGCACCCTTCAATCGCCCGGTGGCCCGCCTTTTCCTGGGGGATGTCGGGTCCCTGCCGATCGGCCTTCTGGTGGCGTGGCTGCTCTACCGCCTCGGCCTTCAGCACGGTCTGGCGGCAGCAGTCCTTCTTCCGCTCTACTACATCGCCGATTCCACGCTGACGCTGCTGCGCCGTGCGGCCAAGGGCGAGCCTGTCTGGAAGGCGCATCGCAGCCATTACTACCAGCGCGCGACCTCGAACGGCTTCACGGTGACGGAGGTGGTCGGGCGGGTCTTCGTCCTCAACACGGCGCTGGCGGTTCTGGCGGGCGCCACCTTGTTTTGGCCGTCCCGGCTTGTCACGCTCGCAGCACTTGCTGCAGGCGCGGCCCTGGTCGCCGCGACGCTGCGTCGGTTCTCGACCTTGCGAGAAGGAATCGCCGCTTGAGCAGAAACGTCATCGCGCTGACCGGTGCCACCGGCTTTATCGGCCGTCACCTGCTGCGCTCGCTCGCGAATCAGGGTTATCGGGTCCGGGTGCTGCTGCGACGCCCAGTGGAGTTGCCGCCCGGCGCCAGCGGCGCCGTGGTGGGCGACCTGAGCCGGCCCATGAACATGGCGGCGGCCCTTTCCGGCGTCGGCGCCATCGTCCATTCCGCCGGCCTCGCCCATGCCATGTCCGGCACGCCGGAGGACGATTACCGCTCTTCGAACATCGAGGCGACGCGACGTCTCGCCGAAGCAGCGGCCAAGGCGCGGGTCGGGCGCTTCGTCTTCCTCTCCTCGATCAGGGCGCAGACCGGCATCAGCGCGGCCGGAACCGTGACCGAAGACAACCATCCAAATCCCACCGACGCCTATGGCCGCTCGAAACTCGCCGCCGAGGAAGCCTTGGCCGAGATCGGGATCGACTGGGTCGCCCTGCGCCCTGTCCTCGTCTACGGCGCAGGGGTGAAAGGCAACATGGCCGCGCTCCTGCGGCTCGCGCGAACGCCCTATCCCCTCCCACTCGCGAGCCTGACGGGGCGTCGGTCCCTGATCTCGGTGGAGAACCTCTCCGCAGCCATCGTCACGGTGCTTCGTCACGAAGGATCGCTTGGCCGGGCGCTGGTGGCGGCAGAGCCGGACGCCTTGACCTTGCCCGGCATGATCGCGGCCTTACGCGCCGGCCTCGACCGCCGCGCCGGTCTTGTACCCTGTCCGCCGAGCCTGTTCGGCCTCGCCTGCCGGATGACGGGTCGGCGGGAGATCTTCGAGCGCCTGTCGGGCGACCTCGTGGCGCAATCCAAGGGGCTGTCTACGTTGGGTTGGTCCCCGCAATCGACCTCATTCCAGGGGCTTGCAGCCCTAGCCCGCACGGAGGGTGCAGCCTAGGCGGGGATGGTCATTGGCGCAGGTTGTGACACGGGAACCGCTTTCGGCCGGTTGCGGTAATCCGGGACAGCAGTTTCGAACACCAGATCGGCGGCAGCCCTGTCATGTGTGGCGACCGCCTGTTTCAGCGCGGCGATCCAACCCTCCAGCACGGTACGGTCGGCGAAGACGGGCTTGGCCGCCATGACACCGTCGATCCCGTCGAGGGCGACACGCGGCTCCTCGCGGGCGAACAGGATCTCGTTCAAACGCTCCCCCGGCCGCGAGCCGGTGAAGACCACCTCGATGTCTTCGCCGGGCTCGAAACCAGCGAGCCGGATCATCCGCTCGGCGAGATCGAGAATGCGCACGGGCTGACCCATCTTCAGAACGTAGACTGCAGCCCGCTGGTCGGATTCGGGGGCGGTCAGAGACAGGCAGCGTCCCTCGCGGTCGCCATGCGAGGCTGCGGTCAGAACGAGGTCGGCGGCCTCGCGCACGGTCATGAAGTAGCGCACCATTTCCGAATCGGTGACCGTGACCGGGCCGCCTCGGGCGATCTGCGCCTTGAACACTGGCACCACCGAACCGACCGAGCCGAGCACGTTGCCGAACCGCACCGCGATCAGACGAGTCGGCTTGTCCTGCGACGCGGTCGCTTGCTCGGCATCGAGCGCCTGGGCCACCATCTCGGCGAAGCGCTTGGTGACGCCGAGTTGGGAGACGGGCTCGATCGCCTTGTCGGTGGAAATCATCACCATGGCGCGCGCACGAGCCGCTACCGTCGCATCCGCGACGTTGATGGAACCAAGGACGTTGGTCTTGATGCCCTCCGACCAGTCCCGCTCCAGATACGGCACCTGCTTCAGGGCTGCGGCGTGGAACACGTAATCCGGCCGGAAACCGGCGAAGACCGCGTGCAGACGTTCACGGTCGCGAATATCGCAGAGTGCACCGGTGACATCGGCCGCTGCGATGGCGGGCTGGCTCAGGATGCCATGCAGGGCAGGCTCTGAATTCTCCACGACAAGGACGGATGCTGCGCCGAACGCCACGGCCCGGGCGACGATCTCGGAGCCGATGGAACCTCCGCCACCCGTGACGATGACGCGCGTCCCATTGAGGAAACGCTCGAGGCGCGGCCGGTCGATGGAGACGGTGGGTCGCAAGAGGAGATCCTCGATCTCCAGGGGCGCCAGTTCGGCATCGCGCATGCCCTCGCCGAGACTGGTGACCCGCGACAGCGGAAGGCCGAGTCGACGGGCGCGGGCGATCAGGTCGTCGGGCTCCGCCTCCGGTGTCAGGGCATTTGGAACGGCGACGAGGCGGCGTACCGGGGTACCCTCACTGGCTAGGTTAGCGACGACTCGCTCAAGGTCGGAGAAGGCCCCCAGGATGGGGACGCCGCGCATGATCTGGCCGGTCTCGTTTGCGCGTGGCGCAAGGATGCCCTTGGGGGACAGGCGCCGCACCGAGCCCGCTTCGATGGCGCGAAGCAGAAGTTCGATATCCCTGCCACGCCCGAGCAGCAGCGTCGGGGTCGTGGCGCTACGAGCTTGGCTCTGCCGCGAACGCGTGTATTTCAGATAGCGGAAGGCGAGCCGGGTGCCCCCCAACAGGAAGATCTGCAGCACCCAGTACAGGGCAATGGCGATCTTTCCGAAAAAGTAGAATCCATACATGTCCGCCGAAACGAGCACGTAGTCGACGACGAGGAGCGTGAGGGCGAGGACGCTCGCCGCCTTGACGATTCCGGCGAGGTCGGGGAGCGAGGCGAAGCGCCACTTTGTCCGGTAGAGTTTGAATCGACCGTAGACCAGCGCGGCGAAAGCCACGAACGGCGGCAGCAGAAGTGGAAGCGCGTCGAGGCGTTCGGCGAGCAACTCACCGTTGAAGCGGAAAACAAAGGTGAGTGTCACGGCTAGGACGGTCGCCACGCAATCGTGGACCACCATCACCGCTGTCTTGTAGATGCGCTGCTGCATGGGCTCCGGGCCGGGCGCGGTATCGGCGACGGAACGCCCCTCTGTCAACGCACCCCACGAACCACGGGGCTACACATCAGTTCAGATTGCGCACGGCACGCAGGACGGCATCGTCGGTTTCGTCGAGATCCGGTGCGTCGATGTGGCGGTACCAGGCTTGGATCAGGCCATACACGCCAAAGGCGAGATGCCCGGCGGCGACGATGCCAAGAAGGACGGAACCGTAGGGCTGAGCTCGCAAGGCGGAGAAAGCGCCTGCCAAACCCTTCACCTCCGAGGAGGCTTGGTACCACGCGGCGACCAGCACGAAGCCGCCGATGATCACGAACGCGACCCCGCGCGCAGCGTATCCGAACTGACCCAACGGCTTGACCCATCGGCAATGGGCCTCGTCGAGAGAAAGCCGGTCGGTGACATCGCCCTTCCCGGCCTTCAACAGGAAGGCGATCCCTCCACCGATGATGCCAAGGCCGATGAGGCCGACAAGCCATGGGCCGAATGGCTTGGCCAGCAGCCACGAGGTCCAATCCTGCAATCCTCCGCCGCCGCTGGCGCGTCTGCCGAGGCCGAGGGCGAGACTGGCCGCCGTGATGCCGAGGCCGACAGCCACGATGCCGCTGCCGAAATGCGCCAGCCGAACGACGAGTCCCTTCGCCGAGGTGCCGTGGCGGTCGGCGTCGGTGACGGATTCGACGAACCTCCAGGCGGCGAAACAAAACAGTCCCAGCGCTATGAGCCCGACGAGGATGGCCCCGAACGGTCCGAGGAAGACCCACCGGATCGCACTCTCGCTATCGCCCGCCCGACCGCCCTGGCCAAGAGCGGCAAGAAGCGCCAGCCCGCCGACGATGCAATAGACGATGCCTCTCGCACCGAACCCCATGCGGGCGAGACGCTCGATCGTATTGCGGCCCATTCGCTTCACGAGGAGACTTTCACGATGACCTGTGGCGGAGACGAGCGGACGGACCGCGTTCCCTCCAACGCCGTTCGGGCTCGGACCGCTCCGGCATGGCCGTCATTTCTTTGCCGGCGCGAGACCGGAGCCTCCTAGTCGCCGGCGCGTGTCGCCTTGCCGGCAAGCGCGACGTAGAAGCCGAGGCCATCGCCGGCCGGAAGCGTCTGAAGTCGATCGACGATGCCCTTGCGCTTCGCGTCCAGCAACAGCCTGCCGACGGGCTGGAACAAGGTCTCTCCACCACCTTCCGGCGGAGGATCGAAGCGGATCGCCACGGTCTTGCCTTTGCCGAAGCGACTGCGCTCCAGCATGTCGTTCAAGGATGCTTCGGCCGTCGGACGGTTCGTCCCGCGCAGATCGAGAACGGATTCCGCATCGGTGACTCCCAGAGAACCGCGCAGCTTGTCGGCGTAGAAATCTTCAAAGTGGGGCAAGGGCGGGACCTGACGCGGCGAGGGCGATGGGAGGCTCAGAGGGGCAGTCCGGTATAGAGGGCGCCGACCGGCACGGCGCCACCGAGTTCGGGAAGGTCGAGGCTGTCGTCACGGTAAAGGGCCTCGACCGTCCAGTTCCCCGCCTCGGTCCGGCGCCAGGCCTCGACCCTGACCTCGTCCATCGCCGCGCTGAGCACGCCGAGGCCGGGAAGCGCGTTGCGGCCCCGGCGTTCCGCGAGCTCGTCGAGGCGTCGGATCAGGTTGGAAACGATGCGCTGGTGGCGCCCGGTGGGCGGCGACATCAGCAGGGCTATGCCGTCGATCAGTTCCCAGCGTTCCTCGTCGGGCCGGGGCTCGGCCCAGAGGCGGAACTCGGCGACGGTCATGCGGGTATCGCGGCGCGCGGCGACGGCCATGGCGGGGGCTCCCGATCGGATACGGGATGGTAGCATCCCGCCGAAACCCTGCAACATCCGTGCAGAGGAAGCCGCTATGCAGTCGTGCTCGGGCGGGATCCCGGGCTCCACAGCGCGGCCCGGGAAAAGACGTGGCGTTGGTCCTCGCCCATCATGGCCTGACCCTTGGCGCCAAGCAGAGGGCACGGAGCGCGGGGAGTACGATCCCGCGCTCCGTTCGTCCATTCAGCTCTGAACGAGGACGTTCCGGAACTGCCAGGGGTCGCTCTCGTCGATGTTCTCGGGGAACAGGCCGGGGCGCCCGCTCAGCGGGGTCCAGTCGGTGTACACGCCGACGACGGGACCGAGATACGGCATCTGGACTTCGAGGCAACGACGGAAGTCCATCTCGTCGGCCTCGACGATGCCGGCTTCGGGGTTCTCAAGCGCCCAGACCATGCCGGCGAGCACCGCCGAGGTGACCTGAAGGCCGGTGGCGTTCTGATAGGGGGCGATGCGACGGGTCTCCTCGATGGAGAGCTGGGAGCCGAACCAATAGGCGTTCTTCTCGTGGCCGTAGAGGAGCACGCCGAGTTCATCGATTCCATCGACGATCTCGTTCTCGTCGAGGATGTGGTGCTTCTCCTGCACTTCGGCAGCCTTGCCGAACATCTCGTGCAGCGAGAGCACCGCATCGTTGCAGGGGTGGTAGGCGTAGTGACAGGTCGGCCGGTAGGCAGCGCGCTCGCCCTCCAGCACGGTGTAATAGTCGGAGATCGAAACCGCCTCGTTATGCGTCACGAGGAAGCCGAACTGGCTCTGGGCCGTCGGCGTCCACGACCGCACGCGGGTGTCGGCACCGGGCTGGAGAAGGTAGATCGCGCAGCGCGAGCCTTTCTCCTGATCACGGGCATTGTCCGGGCGCCAGGTCTCGTGGGTTCCCCAGCCGAGTTCGGCCGGCTGGTTGCCCTCGGAAACGAAGCCTTCCACCGACCAGGTGTTGACGAAGACGCCCATGGGCTTCGGGCCCTTGGCGCGCTGGGTGTCGCGCTCGGCGATATGAATGCCCTTGACGCCGACCTCGCGCATGAGGGCGGCCCACTCGTTGCGGGTCTTCGGCTCGGGCGTGGTCAGGCCGAGATCGGAAGCGACGTTGAGGAGCCCCTGCTTCACGAACCAGGAAACCATGCCTGGATTGGCGCCACAGCACGAGACGGCGGTGGTGCCACCAGGGTTCGCGGCGCGCGCGTCGAGGATGTCCTGGCGCAGGGCGTAGTTGGTGCGGTCGCCCTGTCCCTTGGACTTGTCGAAATAGAAGCCGGGCCAGGGCTCGGCGACGGTGTCGATGTAGAAGGCGCCGAGTTCACGGCACAATTCCATGATGGCGCGGGAATAGGTGTCCACGGACACGTTCACGCAGAAGCCCTGGCCGCCGCCCTCGGTGAGGAGGGGCGTGAGGATCTCGCGGTAATTGTTCTTGGTCAGCGCCACCTGCTCGAAGCGGAGGCCATGCTGATCGGCCAGGGCCTTATGCGCATCGGAGGGCTCGACGACGGTGAAGCGCGCCTTGTCGTACTCGAAATGACGCTCGATGAGCGGAAGGGTCCCGCGGCCGATCGAGCCGAAGCCGATCATCACGATGGGACCGCTGATGCGGCCGTGGACGGGCCAGGAGGTGGCGGCTTCGGTCATGCGGGCAATCCTTCTTCTCGGCCCCGCTCGAACTCACGAGCGAGGCACGTCCTTAGTCGGCGGAAATGACGGTCAGGCGACGGGCTACTGGCCGGTTGAGGGCGTGTGGTCAACCACATCGCCGGCTTCAGCCTCGTGGACCACGAATGGTCCACGAGGGAAGATCATTAACATGAAGTTACGTCGACGCATGATTCAGACGCGGGTCGCCTTCCCGCTCGGCACCGTTGCGAATGATCCGCGACGCGCCGATATTGCAATGCAACAAACACGACATCGACACACCTACGGGACGGGAAACGCCAGAACGCCACATCACGGAGTTCCGATGTTATCCTTGTTTATCGCCAATACCCCCGCGCCGGCCGAAGAGCCGATCGATCGCGATCCTGGCGTCATCACCCTCGCGGCGGCTCTGATCCGTGCCGTTCGCCGCCAGCACGATGCAGCCTTCCGCCGCCGCTGCGAGCAGGCGACGACCACGACTGCCGTCTAGCGCTCACGCCGCCTGTCGTCGTGAATCCAATCCCTCCGGACAGGCAGCCTCATCCAGGATGCCTGAAGCGGAGAGGATGCCGGTCGCGCCGTCGAGCGCGCCCCTGCGCAGGTTGACACCGAGCAACCGCGTCCTTTCGAACGGGCCCGGCATCGACAGCCCACTCATGAGATCACCGGAAAAACCGAAGCGGGCGTAATACGGCGCATCGCCGACGAGGACGATGGCGCCGTGACCGAGGGCGCGGGCCTTACCGATCGAGGCCCACATCAAGGTGCTGCCGAGGCCATGGCCCTGAAGCGAGGGATCGACCGCGAGCGGCCCCAGAAGCAAGGCAGGCCGTCCACGTCCCGCTTCCACATGCCAGAGACGGACGGTGCCGACGATCCGGCCATTCAGTTCCGCGGTCAGTGACAATCCGTGAGCGGGAAGGCGCCCCTCGCGCAGCCGCTCGGACGTCTTGAGGAATCGCGCTGGGCCGAAGCAAGTATCGAGCAATTGCTCCCGAGCCGAAACATCGGTCGGCCGTTCGTCACGAATCTCGATCAAGGCCGTGCCCTTTCCCAGTCCTGGCTGGTCAACCCATCTGACGTGACGGCGCGGATCCCGCACCAGTCACATGCGATGGAACCGTCCTCCCCCGCTGCCGGGCGGCGGTTAAGCCCCCCGAGCCCCGATTATATGGCGGTCAGATGACGTATTGCTGAAGGGGGGGGAAGCCGTTGAACGCCACCGCCGCGTAGGTGGTGGTGTAGGCTCCGGCCCCTTCGATCAGCACCTTGTCGCCGATGGAAAGCGAGACGGGGAGCGGGTAGGGCACCTTCTCGTAGAGGACATCGGCTGAATCACAGGTCGGTCCCGCGAGCACGCAGGGGGCCATGCGGTCCTCGTCGTGCTCGGTGCGGATCGCGTAACGGATCGACTCGTCCATGGTTTCGGCCAGGCCGCCGAACTTTCCAATATCGAGATAGACCCAGCGGATCTCGTCCTCGGCATCGGACTTCTTCGAGACCAGGATCACCTCGGCTTCGATCATGCCGGCATTGCCGACCATGCCGCGACCGGGCTCGATGATCGTCTCCGGCAGCTGGTTGCCGAAATGCTTGGTGAGTGCGCGGAAGATCGCATCGCCGTAGGATTCCACGCCAGGCACCGCCTTCAGGTACTTGGTGGGGAAGCCGCCGCCGAGATTGACCATGGACAGGGTGATGCCCCGGTCGGCGCATTCACGGAAGATCGTGGAGGCCGAAGCGAGCGCCCCGTCCCAGGCTTCGGTGTTGCCCTGCTGCGAACCCACATGGAACGACACGCCGTAAGCATGCAGACCCTGGCGGCAGGCGTGCTCCAGAACATCGACGGCCATCTCCGGCACGCAGCCGAACTTGCGTGACAGGGGCCATTCGGCGCCGGCACCGTCGCAGAGAATGCGGCAGAACACCTGCACCGAGCCGAGTTCGACCTCGGCAGCCTCGGCAGCACGGGCGATCTTCTCGACCTCGACCTGACAATCGACAGCGAACAGGCGAACGCCGAGCTTGAGCGCACGGGTGATGCAGCGCTCTTTCTTGATGGTGTTGCCGAATGAGATCCGGTCGGCGGTGGCACCGCTGGCCAGAGCCATCTCCACCTCGACCACAGAGGCCGTGTCGAAGCAGGAGCCCATCTCGGCGAGCAGACGCAAGACTTCCGGCGCCGGATTCGCCTTTACGGCATAGAAGACGCGGGTATCGGGCAGCGCGCGGGCGAAGGCCGTGAAGTTGTCGCGCACGACATCGAGGTCGAGCACCATCACCGGGCCTTCGTCCTGGCCCATGTCACGGCGAGCGCGCAGAAAATCGCGGATACGATCGGTCATGGTCGTTCCAACCCACAGGTTCGCGAGCGCCCGTTCGTGGGGCGCGCTATCGAAATCGGGACGGCCATGAGCCGTCCGGCGTCTGGGGGCGACGCGACGCGATACGCGACGTGCTTTGGAGACACGTCGTCGACCGCGGGCGCATCAGCACCCGGAAGCTGCCGTGGATTGGAAGGGAGATCCCCACCGCACGCCGGGCAAAGAGAAACAAGCCTCTTCGGTGCCGGCCTTTGGAGGGCCGACGAGACCAAAAAAGCCCGTTCGTCGTTGCTTTAAGCTGCGTCCCCCGTGGAGAGCGGGGTTCGCCGGTTTCGCCTCCGGCTGCCGGTTGTTGTCGGGGTCCGGTGTTGCCACCTGGATGCCGGCCGGAGGGAATCCACCCTGTCGACCATCGATCCTTTAAGACCCCTGGCGGCTGTCCGGCAGTTGGCCGGATGCCCACCAACCGACACGCGGCCACAGGCACGTGCGAAATTGGGCAAGGCGCATATACGTTCGATGCGTCTCCGCGACAAGGAAAAACCGGTTTTCTCTCACCCGAAACCCGACCTTACCGCCTCAATGTGACCCAAAAAGCGCACCCGGGTCGGTAGGCCCTTTCCAAGGCGTCACGAACGGGTCATTGAGCAGACGGTTTTCATGCTGATCGAACCAGTCCGATCCACCGCCTCATCCCGAGGTGCCAGAGCGTAGCGGAGGCCTCGAGGCAGGGCTCCATCACGCATTGCGAACTCTGGGAGGCTCCTGCGAGGCCCGCTCAGATGGGCACCTCGGGGGGAGGTGGGCTGGATGGGACCGTGCGGGGAAGCCCGATCCTCCCTCACCACCGACCAGAGCCGCAGGACCATGACCGAGCCCACCCGCCGCGCGCTTCTCACCGGTATCGCCGCCCTGTCCGTCGCCGGCACAGCGCCGACGGCGCAGGAGGGGCGTGCACCCAAACCCTTCGATTTCGAGGAGGTGGAGCGTCGCGCCGAGGAGCTCGCCAAGGTCGCCTACGATGCGCGGGTACCACCCCTTCCGGCTCCCATCGCAAAGCTCGATTACGACGCTTGGCGTGACATCCGTTTCAAGCCCGACAAGGCCTTTCTCGGCGGAGAGAACAGCCCGTTCCGCCTGCAGCTCTTCCATGTCGGCTTTCTCTACACGCGCCCTGTCACGGTGAACCTCGTGCGACGCGGCATCGCGACACCGATCGCCTACCAGTCGAGCCTGTTCGATATGGGACGGACGAAGCTGGACAAGCCGCTGCCGGTCGATCTCGGCTTTGCCGGCCTCCGCTTCCACAGCTACCTCAACAAGCCGAACCTGCTCGACGAACTCATCGTGTTTCTCGGCGCCAGCTATTACCGCTTCCTCGGGCGCGATCAGCTCTACGGCCTTTCGGCGCGGGGCCTCGCCCTCAACGTCGAGGGGGAGGGCGCTCCGGAGGAATTCCCGGTCTTCCGCGAGTTCTGGGTGACGATGCCGGAGACCAACGCCGATTCGCTGCTGATTCATGCCCTTCTCGATAGCCCCTCGGTGACCGGCGCCTTCGCCTTCACGGTGAAGCCCGGCGACGAGACCAGCGTCGCCGTTCGCTCGACGCTCTTCCCGCGGGTCGCGCTCCCATCGGTGGGCGTCGCGCCGCTGACCTCGATGTTCTTCATCGGCGAGAACGACCGGCACCATTCGGACGATTACCGGCCCGAACTCCACGATTCCGATGGTCTTCAGATCGCGGCCGGATCGGGCGAATGGCTCTGGCGCCCCCTGGACAATCCGAAGGTGCGTCGCATCTCGTCCTTCGTCGATCGCGATCCGAAGGGGTTCGGACTGATGCAGCGGGACCGCGCCTTCGAATCCTACCAGGATCTCGAGGCATCCTATGGGCGGAGGCCGAGCTACTTCGTCGAACCCGAGGGCGACTGGGGCGAGGGCGCCGTGACCTTGATGGAACTGCCGACCGATACCGAGGTCAACGATAACATCGTCGCCTATTGGCGTCCGAGGCAGCCTTATCTGGCCGGCGAACCGGTCCGCATGTCGTACCGCGTACGCGCCAGGAGTTCGAACACCAGACTACATCCGGGCGGATATGTGGCCAATACTTTCCTTGCCGCCACCAGCGCCAGCGGTGCCGCCAAGAGGGAGGAGGCGAAAGGGACGCTGAGCCGGCGCTTCCTCATCGATTTCGCCGGCGGCGAGCTGCCCTATTATCTGTCGGACCCGAGTAAGGTGGAGGTGGTAGCCGGCGCTTCACAGGGGCGGATCACCGCCACATCGCTCACTCCGAACCCGCATATCGGAGGATTGCGGGCAGCAATCGACATCACCCTCGACGCGGCGGACCAATCCACCGATCTCCGCGCCTTCCTGCGCGCCAGCGGTCGAGCGTTGTCGGAAACCTGGGTCTATCCCTGGACCACAGCGTGAGCGCCCAAGCCCACAAACGGCAGACGGTCGCTCCGGTCACCATCCGTCCGGCGACATTGGGCGACCTCGACGCCCTGGTCGCCCTGGAACACGCGGCGTTTTCGGGAGACCGAGCGGAACGGCGGGCGATCCGGCATGCCATCGGCTCTCCGTCGATGTCGTTGCTGGTCGCTCTGGATGCCGAAGACTGCTCCATCCTGGTGGCGGCGGCCACACTGGAGCGCCGCAAGGGAAGCCGCAGTTGTAGGCTCTCCTCCATCGCGGTGTCTCCCGGACGCGCGGGTCAGGGCCTTGGCGGCATCATGCTCGATGCCGCGGAAGACGACGCACGAGCGCATGGATGCACGAAGCTACGACTCGAAGTGAGAGCCGATAACGGTGCCGGCATCCGACTCTACGAGCGCCACGGCTACGTGCGCTTCGCTGTCCTCGAAGAGTACTACGAGGACAGCATGGAAGCCTGGCGCTACGAGAAGCCTCTGTAGGCCGTTGCCCCTCCCCGGTATCGGGGAGGGAGCGGGAAGGGCTTAGTCGCAGTTCTCGCGGGTGACGGTCTTGCGGTCACCGACTTCGTTCTCGCGGGTGACCGACTTTACGCGGCAGCCGTCACGGGTCTCGCGCGTCTCCACGGTACGGGACTCAGATTCCGGCCGCTCGACGATGACGCGCTCGGGCGCTTCGCGCTCGATGATCGTGGTCTGGGCCTGAACCGCCGAAACCCCGAAGAGCGTCAGCAGGGCAGCAGTGGCAAGCATGGAATGACGCATGGCAATCTCCTTCAAAACCATGCGCCCAACGGCGATGCGAGCTAGACCGTTCCCATTTCGCACCCCAACCTGCCAAATTCTCCCATTGCAGGTAGGGTCGGGCACTATCCTTCGATCTTCGAGAAGTCTGCGACTTCCCGGGTCGCCGCCCGCAAGGCGTTGAGCAAGGCGAGGCGATTCTCACGCAGGGCCGAATCGTCGGCATTGACGATGACCTTCTCGAAGAAAGCATCAACGGGCGCGCGCAGGATCGACAAAGCGCGCATGGCCCCGGAGAAATCCTCGGCCGCCACGGCCGCAGACGCGGCTTCCCGGGCGGTCACCAGCGCCTCGGACAGAGCCTGCTCCTCCGGCTCGCCGGAGGCGGCGATGGCGACGCGGTCGGGCTCGGCCTCGTAGCTGCGCCCGTCCTTCTTCTCCTCGATCCGCAGGATGTTGGCCGCGCGCTTGTAGCCGGCGAGCAGGTTCCTACCGTCATCGGTCTCGAGGAACTTGCCCAGCGCCTCGACCCGACGCACGACCATCAGGAGGTCGTCCTGGCCGGGCAGGGCGAAGACGGCGTCGATCAGGTCGTGGCGGGCGCCTTGGTCGCGAAGATAGACCTTCAGGCGGTCGGCGAAGAAGTTGAGGAGATCGCCAGGCATGGGGTTGTCGAGGCTGCCATGGTTCTCCAGCGCGGCCATATCGTGCTCGTCATTCCCGGAAAGGGATATGACGACGACGTGACGGTTCTTCTGAACATAAAAGGCGTCCTCCAGCACATCCTCTCGGAGGTTCAGACGTAATCCATTCTCAAGAATCAGCCGGACCACGCCAAGAGCTGCCCTGCGGAGCGCGTAGGGATCCTTGCTGCCGGTGGGCCTTTCATCGATGGACCAGAAACCCGCAAGGGTGTCGAACTTATCGGCCAGGGCCACGGCGATCGAAACAGGATCGGTCGGTACTCGGTCGGATGGACCGACGGGCTTGTAATGCTCTTCCACCGCCGCGCAGACACTCGGATGTTCGCCTTGAAGCGCCGCATACTTGCGGCCCATGAGGCCCTGAAGCTCGGGAAACTCTCCAACCATCTCGGTCACGAGATCGGCCTTCGCAAGTTGAGCGCCGCGACTTGCGAGTTGTACATCCGCGCCGATATTGGGTGCTATCCCGCGCGCCAGCGACGCGATACGCGCCACCCGCTCACCCTGAGTCCCCAGCTTCTCGTGGAAGACGATGCTGTCGAGCTTCGGCAGACGGTCTTCCAGACTGATCGCCTTGTCGGTCTCCCAGAAGAACTTCGCGTCCGAGAGGCGGGCACGCACCACGCGCTCGTTGCCGCCGGTGATCGCGAGGCCGCCATCGCTGGCGATCAGGTTCGAGACCAGGATGAAGGCGGGAGCCAGCGTGTCGGTGCCCGTTTCACGCAGCACGAAGCACTTCTGGTTGGCGCGGATGGTGGCACGGATCGCCTCGGCCGGGATGTCGAGGAAGCTCGGATCGAAGGTGCCGAGCAGCACGACGGGCCATTCGACCAGGCCGGCGACCTCGTCGAGCAGGCCCTCGTCTTCCACGAGTTCGAGACCGCGCGCGAAGGCCAGGTCACGCGCATCGTGCAGGATGATGTCCTTGCGCCGATCTGGGTCGAGCACGACCTTGGCGCGCTCCAGCGCCTGGATGTAATCGTCGAACCGCCGCACCTCGATGGCCTCGGGCGCGAGGAACCGGTGTCCGTAGGTGGTGGTGCCGGCGGTGATTCCGTCCACCGAGAACGGTACGGTCTCGGGCGTCTCGGTCTCGGGGCCGAAGGTCGCCACGATGGATTGCAGCGGCCGCACCCAGCGCAGGCTCCCCGGCTGGGAAGACGCTGCGCCCCAGCGCATGGACTTCGGCCAGGGGAAGCTCTTGATGATGGCGGGCAGGATCTCGGCCAGCACGTCGAGCGTCTCGCGGCCGGCCCGCTCGATCACGGCGACATAGAACTCGCCCTTTTTCGGATCGGTGACGATGGTCGCCTGATCGAGGCTCGCGAGACCGGAGCTCTTGAGAAATCCCTGAATTGCTCCGTCCGGTGCGCCGACGCGGGGCCCTTTGCGTTCCTCGCGGACGTCCTTCCCGCGTGGCGGGAGGCCTGCCACGTGCAATGCCAGACGGCGCGGAGTCGAGAAGGCCTTCGCTCCCTCGTAGAGGAAGCCGCGCTCCACCAATGCGTCGGTGACGAGCTTCTTCAGATCCTCCGCGGCACGCCGCTGCATGCGGGCAGGAATCTCTTCGGAGCGCAGTTCGAGGAGAAGATCAGGCATGGGGGGCGGGCGTCCGAGATGTTGTTTCGGGATGTCGTCGGCGCCAAGGGCGCGCCCGACGATCATCATGCGAAGGTAAGAGAATGACCGGGCATGTCACGAAGACGATGCCGGGCGCCTGAAGTCGTGCAAGGGCAACAGTGCCGCAACTCAACCCGCTCCGCCGCCCGCCGTCTTCAGCCAGGCGGCCCCGCAGGCCTTGGCCAGTTCGCGCACGCGCAGGATGTAGCTCTGGCGCTCGGTCACCGAGATGACGCCGCGAGCGTCGAGCAGATTGAAGACGTGGCTCGCTTTGATGCACTGGTCGTAGGCAGGCTGGACCATCCTGTGGGTTCCCGAATCTTCCGCCGGCGCGCCCGCATCCAGATAGGTGCGGCAGGCCTTCTCCGCGTCGGTGAACTGGCGGAACAACATCGCGGTATCCGCCGCCTCGAAATTGTGGCGCGAGTATTCCTGCTCGGCCTGGAGGAAGACATCACCGTAGGTGACCTTCTCGTCGCCCGTACCGCCATTGAAATTGAGGTCGTAGACGTTCTCGACGCCCTGCACATACATGGCCAGCCGCTCGAGCCCGTAGGTCAGTTCGCCCGCCACCGGTGCGCATTCCACACCGGCGACCTGCTGGAAATAGGTGAACTGGCTCACCTCCATGCCGTCGCACCAGCACTCCCAGCCGAGGCCCCAGGCGCCCAATGTCGGGCTCTCCCAATCGTCCTCGACGAAGCGGATGTCGTGCAGCTTCAGGTCGACACCAATGGCGTCGAGGGAGGCGAGGTAGAGCTCCTGCAGGTTCGGCGGGTTGGGCTTCAGGATGACCTGGAACTGGTAATAATGCTGCAGCCGGTTGGGGTTCTCGCCGTAGCGCCCGTCCTTCGGCCGGCGGGACGGCTGGACATAGGCCGCCTTCCAGGGCTTCGGCCCGAGGGCGCGCAGGGTCGTCGCGGGATGAAACGTGCCGGCGCCCACCTCCATGTCGTAAGGCTGGAGGATCACGCAGCCCTGCGCCGCCCAGAAATTCTGCAGGGTGAGAATCAAGCCTTGAAAGGAGGTCTTGGGGGCGAGATCGACAGCGCTCGGCAGGGCTTGTGCGCTCGACATGGCTAGCTTCCGGTAAGCGGGAAAGCGGCCAGCGTTTAAGAGGCGTGCCCGCGCTGTCAAGCCGAAGCCCCGCACCCACGCGGGTGCGCGGCGGCACACATTTCCGCCACGATTGCCATTACGTCCGGAACTGTCTCGCTTGATCTAAGTTCTTAGCACAAATCAAGGGATCAGCCCGGTCGCAACCGACCGGCGAACATTGCGGAAACCGGACCATGCGCAAGTCGTTCACTGTCTTCGCGGCTCTCATTGCAGCTTCCCTGACCGCAACGCCTTTCGTCATGGGGGCATCGAATGCGCTGGCCACCACGGACAAGACCGATCTCGTCGCCATGCCCGCTATGGTGACGCCGATCGAAGTCGCTAGCGTGCCGGCTCCTGCTTTGCCCGAGACCTGCACCCGCAAAGTGCGCGTGGTGTATTCCGGCTACGGCGCTCCGTCCTCGGCCTGCACCATCGCGACTCGCTGAGACCTCACAACCCGTAGCGAGCCCAGGCCGCCCGCTCTTCGACCGCCGCGAGGGCGTCGGCGGCAAGGCCGTCGACGATTGTGGAGCCCGGAACGGCCCGGCGCAGGAGCCTGCTCACGAACGAACCCTGCTTCTCGGCCACGACTTTCAGTACCACTTCTTCTCCAAACCGCGCCCGCAACGTCGAGCGGGCATCACCCAGGCCATCGATGAGGCCCAACGGCAGCGCCTGCCGCCCCGTCCAGACCGCGCCGGTGAACAGGTTGTCGCCGCTAGCGCGAACCGCCGGACGCCTCTCGGACACGAGCGTGGTGAACAGATCCTGCACATCCGCCTGGATCGCCTTCAAGCGGACGATGTCCTCCGGGTTCTCCGGGCGAAACGGGTCCAGCATCGCCTTGGCTTCGCCCTGAGTATGGACCCGGCGTTCGATGCCGATCCGTTCGATGAGCTTGTCGAAGCCGAACCCCGCCGAGACCACCCCGATCGAACCGATCAACGATGTCGGATCGGCGATGATCTCGTCCGCCGCGCAGGCGATCATGTAGCCGCCGGACGCAGCGACATCCTCCACGAAGGCGTAGACGGGCACTTTCTTCTCGATCGACAGCGCGCGGATGCGGCGGTGGATGAGATGGGACTGGGCCGGTGATCCTCCGGGCGAGTTGATGACCAGCGCCACCGCCGAGATGCCGGTCATTCCAAAGCCGCTCTCGAGGCTCGAGGCCACGGTGGCCATGGAAAGGCCGGACCGCAACGGCGAGACGGCACCGATGACGCCGCTGAGACGGATGACCGCCACGGTCGGTTTGCGGCCACGCCACGCCTTAGGGAGGATTGGGTGGAGGAAGCGTGGCAGGGGAAGGGACATCAGTCTCGTCTCGCTGGAAAGTTCTGGGCCGCTTGGATCGGGGAACGAGCGACATCTCCCCACCCGGCAACAGTCACGAAATGGAGATGACCGAACCGATTTACAGGCTTCGCCGTTTTTCTCTGCCTGGGTTGCAGCACGGTGCCGCAGCGCGGAGGCCACCGGGCGACGCCCGGACAAGAGGAGGGAGACAGAGCATCATGCGTATCGCGACGTGGATCGTCGTTCTGATGGGGGTATTGGGCGGGACCTATGGTTCCTTGAACCAGGCGCGCGCCGCTCCACTGCCCGTCACCGCCATCGAGGGAGCTGCCGCAACGCCGCTTGTGGCGCAGGCCCATTGGCACCGTCACCGCTGGCATCGCCGCCATCACTGGCATCGTCGTCACGTCTGGCACCGGCCGCATTACGGCTACAGGCGGCATTATTGGCGGCCACATTTTTACCGCCCGGTCTACGGCTACCACCGTCCCGCCTATGGATGGCGCCGGCCCTACTGGCATCGCCGTCATCACTGGCATCGTCACCACTGGCACCGCCGGCATTGGCACCACCGCTACCACCATTGGCGCCGGTTCTACTGACGCTTCAGCGAACGTGCCGTATCGTCTGGCGGCGGGGGCCTATGCCCTCGCCGTCGCCTTGTTCAAGCCGGCCAGGGCTGCCCGCGATGGATAGCGTCGGCCTCCGGCGTCATCACGCCGTCCTCGCCATGCAGGATGAGCGGCGGCCCCAGGGAAAAAGGCGCGCGGCTTCCCTTGATGCCCGTGATCAGAACACGAATCGCGGGCCGCCCGGCTCGCGCATGGACTGGTCGAACCATGATCCCTCCGAAGCGCCTCTTCATAGCGGCGAGGCAGTCGGGGAGGGCATCGGCGCGATGGATCAGGCCAAGCGTCCCTCCGGGCTTCAGCACATCGAGGCAGGCCTTCAGCCAGGGTTCGAGCCCGCCCTCCGCGAAGGTATGGGCCGAGGCTTTCCCCGCGACGGGCGATGGCCTGTGACGCTCCACCTCGAAGAAGGGAGGGTTGGTGAGCACGATGTCGGCCATCTCGGGTCCGAGCCCGGCCGCCCGGAGGGCTTCGACTGAGAAGACGTCCGCGGCGATGACGACCGCCCGACCCTGAAGTCCGTTCTCCTCGATATTCCTGCGGGCGAGACGAACGAGGTCCGCGTCTCTCTCGACCAGGACGATCCTGGCGCTCGGTTCCTCTAGCGCCGCCGCGAGACCCACCGCTCCGCTTGCCGCACCGACATCGACGATCGTGCAATCCGACTTCGGTCGCACCAACCGGCTCAGTAATGCCGCATCCGTCCCCGCGCGGTGGGCGCCTCGCGGCGGCTGATACAGGCGAAGACGTCCGCCGAGCCAGAGATTCGGCCCAGGCTCCGCCTGCTCGTCACCCGGTTCACGCATCGCGCAGTTCGTGCGCGAGGCCGGCATCCTCCAGCAGACGGCGCGCTTCGGTCGCATGGTCGTCGGGCACGAGAAGCCTTCGTGCGAAAGCGCCGATCGAACCTTCCAGCAGGCTCATGTGGATGTCGGCGACGAGGACCGGAATCTCCGCCCCCTGAAGGAGCGACTCGGCAAAGCCCATCAGGACGATGTCGTTGCTCCGGATGAGTTCTCTCATGCGTCCACCCGCCCCATCGGCGGCTCCCTGCCGCCACCCTTTGTATACAGCGAGAAACGCGGGATGTTGCAGCGCCTCGGCGCGCATGCGAAGGGGTGCCCGCGTGGATGTTGGTCACGGGAGATAGCCCGGCCGAGCGGATCGGCCCGAGCGGCGGGTGCGCCGCCGGGATCTGCCTGGTGTGAAAAGCTCGGGAGGCATCGAGTTTGGGTGTCGTCGTTTCCTTCGATGAGGGCCGCTCCGATCCGGAGTCGAGCCTGAACGATCTTGTGGCCCTGGTCGCCAAGGGGATGGAGCGCGTGAACGCGACCATCCTGTCGCGAACCGGATCCGATGTCGCGATGATTCCGGAGGTGGCCAACCATCTCATCGCGTCCGGGGGCAAGCGCCTTCGCCCTATCCTCACCCTCGCCACCGCCGATCTCTGCGGCTACGGGGCCGGTGAGGGGGCGGTGAAGCTCGCGGCCAGTGTCGAGTTCATGCACACGGCGACCCTGCTCCACGACGACGTGGTGGACGAGAGCGACATGCGGCGCGGCCGCGTCGCGGCGCGGATCAAGTGGGGAAACGAGGCGAGCGTGCTCGTCGGTGATTTCCTGCTCGGCCAGGCCTTCCGCATGATGGTGGAAGTCGGCTCTCTACGGGCTCTCGATATCCTCTCGGCCGCCGCGACCGTCATCGCCGAGGGCGAGGTGATGCAGCTCACCGCCGCCAAAAACACCGAGACCTCGGAGGACGAGTATCTCGCGGTCATCCGCGCGAAGACGGCGGAATTGTTCGCCGCCGCCTGCGAGGTCGGCCCGGTGATCGCCGACCGCCCAAGGGCGGAGCAGGCGGCGTGCCGCTCCTACGGCATGAATCTCGGGATCGCCTTCCAGTTGATCGACGACGTGCTCGATTACGGCGGCACCAGTGCTTCGATGGGCAAGAATGTCGGCGACGATTTCCGCGAGGGGAAGATCACCCTGCCGATCGTCCTGGCCTTCCGACGGGGCAGCGAGGAGGAGCGGACCTTCTGGCGTCGCACACTCCAGGACGGTCAGGTCGAAGAGTCCGATCTCGACACGGCGCTCGCCATCCTGCGGAAACACCGGGCTCTCGAAGACACGATCGACCGCGCACGGCATTACGGCGCCATCGCCCGTGACGCCCTGGCGTTGTTCCCCAACGGGCCGATGAAATCGGCCCTGCTTCAGGTGGTGGATTTCTGCATCGCCCGGGCTCACTGAGCCGAGAGCGCTCCACCCATCCCGGTTCGTCTCGCGAGCCGGGAAGGGATGGGCCATCAGCGCAGCAAGGCGGCCCGGACCCACCAGGAAGGCTGTGCTGACCGGATAGCGACTGCGGCACGAACCGCATCGGAGCGGGTCGAGAACAGGCCGAACACCGTCGCGCCCGAGCCGGACATGCGGACGAGCCGGCATCCCGCATGATCGCGCAGGCTCGTAAGCGTGTCGGCGATGACGGGAGCGACCGTGAGCGCCGGCGCTTCCAGATCGTTGCGAGCCGGCGTCACCGCCGCCAGGATCTCGTCGAAGCCGAGACCTCGCGCGAGGATCGGGTGGATGTCGCCGGCGTGGCGCTGCCCCGCCGTCAGCCCCAGCGCCTTGAAGACCGGCGCGGTGGCGACCGGCACACCGGGATTGATCAGCACGGCCGGCAACGGCGCGAAACCCAGCGCCGGTCCGACAACCTCTCCGGCACCCCTCATCATCCGACCGCGCGGATCGAGGCAGACGGGAACGTCCGCCCCAGTGGCGCGGGCGGCCTCGACGATTGCGGGGTGATCGAGGGGAAGGTCGTTGAGTCGTGCCAGCAACCGCAGGGCGGCGGCGGCATCCGACGATCCGCCACCGATCCCGGCCGCCACGGGCAGACGCTTGATGAGGTGGAAGCCGCCGATGCGAAGCCCGGGGATGGCCTTGGCCAGTCCTCGGGCAGCACGGATCACGAGGTTGTCGTCGAGGGGACCGGCCGGTCCGGCAGTGGGCCCGGACACGTCCAGGGTGAGGTCGTCGCACGGCGTCAGGCTGAGCGTATCCCCCGAACCGGTGAAGGCCACGAAGCTTTCGAGCTCGTGGTAGCCATCCCCCTCACGACGGCCGAGGACGTGAAGGGTGAGATTGATCTTCGCCGGAGCGCGGGTGACGAGGATTGGCACGGCTTGCTCTGTCGGAGAGGGGCGGGTCTTTCGACCGCGGGAATGCGCGGCCGGTCTGGCCCCGCGATCCCCCACCCGTCAAGCCGGGTCTCAGCCGCCGGTCTTCTTGTCGGCCGCGCCGGGGGGCTCGCTCGGAGCCGGAGCACCCTTCGGCAGATCGGGATTCACCTTCTCCGCCTCGGGAGGATTCTCGGCGGTAGCGGCGGGCTTTTCGAGTTCCGGCAGGCCGTCCTTGAGCTTGGCGTTGATCTTCACGAGATCGTCCGGCTCTGGGTTCAGGTCCTTGGCGTGCTGCCACTGGAACTTGCCTTCGAGCCTCCGGCCCGAGCGCCAGTACGCATCGCCCAGATGGTCGTTGATCGTGGGGTCGCCGGGCTTGAGTTCGATGGCCTTCTCCAGCTCGCGCACGGCATCGTCGTAGCGCCCGAGGCGGAAATAAGCCCAGCCGAGGCTGTCGATGATCATGCCGTCGCGCGGGCTCGCATCGACGGCCTGCTTCAGCATGGTGAAGGCCTCATCGATATTCATGTTCTGGTCGACCCAGGAATAGGCGAGGTAGTTGAGCACCTGCGCCCGCGCCGCCGGTTGGTTCGGCGGAACCAGTTCCAGCGCCTTCTTGAGGTCCGCCTCGGCCTTGGGCCATTGCTTGGCCCGCTCGTAGGCGGTGCCGCGGAAGTAGAAGGTCGTCCAGTAATTGGAGGCCGGCTGCTTGCCAATGAGCTCGATGGCGCGGCTGTAGGTGGCCGCCGCCTCTTCGTACTTCTTGCGCGAGCGCTGGACGTTGCCGAGGGCGGTCACGACGTCGATGCTGTCGGGATGCTCCTTCATGGCGGCGTCGAGGAGTTGGGTCGCCTCCTCGCCCTTGCCCATCTGCTCCAGATTGAGGCCGATCTGGATATCGGCGTTGAGCTTCAGCGGCGAAGATGCCGGCATCTGCGCATAAGCATCGTTGGCGCGCTCGGTCTGCTTCATCCGGTCGAGCGTGTCGGCGAGGGTCAGGCGGGCGAGGGCGTGATCGGGGGCGAGATAGAGGGCGAGGCGCAGATAGACCACGGCGGGCAACTCGTCGCCTTGGGTCGATCCGGCCGAGCCGAGCCCGTAGAGTACCTCGCCGGCGCCCTCCTGAGCGGTGTTGACGAGGCGGGTCAGGGGCTTGCCGGCCTTCAGCTTGTCGAGGGCGTCGCGCACGATCGGGTGGCGCGGCAGCAGTTGATCGAAGGCGGTATAGGCCTGGATGGCGAGGTCCGTGCGGCCGGCCTGCGCTTCGAACCGGGCATAGGCATCGACGATGCGCAGGGTATTCTGGTCGGCGTCGTAGGCGGCCTTGAGCCGGCGCTCCGCCTCCGCCTGATCGCCGACGAGGTTGGCGATCAACCCGGCGTGGAAGTCGCGGAAGGTATTGTAAGAGCGCTCACCCTTCAGCTTGTTCACCACTTCGAGGGCGCGCTTTCCGTCATTGGCACCGGCATAGGCCCAAGCGGTCAGGAGAGTGCTGGTGAGATCGGCTGCAGCACCCCGTCCGCTGCGGGCGAAGTTCTGGCGGGCCTGCGCGAACTGGCCGGCCTTGATCTGGCGAACCCCAAGGCTGAGCTGGGCGAGGCCGTTCGATCCATCGCGGGCGGTGAGGCGCTCGGCCGCGCGGAATGCGTCTGGCAGTGCTCCGTCCGCGAGAAGCGACACGAAGGCGCGCTCGAGCAGTTCCGCATTGCGCGGGTCCGCTTTCACGGCCTCGCGGTAGAAGCTGGCGGCGGCGGAGGTGTCCTTGGACGCGCCGGCGATATAGGCGGACAGGAAGTTGCCCTCCAGCGACTCCGCCGGCTCGTACTCCGTCACCGGAGCCGATTCCCGGGGCTGGGCGGCCAGGGCCGTGACCGACGTCGCCACGGAGGCGGCGAGGCACAGGGCGAGAGCCGAGAGGGTCCGGCGGGTCGCGGCGTTTCCGTTCATGGGCACCAGTCGCGTTTGTAGCGCATCGTCCGTCAGGGACCGATGCCGATCGGGCGGGGACACTGAACTCTTCCCGCCATCCTCGCAAGGCGAAAGGATGGCGGGCACTTAGGGTCCGGTGCGTCCTCACATGTTGGGATAGTTCGGCCCGCCCGGCCCCTCCGGGGTCACCCAATTGATGTTCTGGTTGGGGTCCTTGATATCGCAGGTCTTGCAGTGGACGCAGTTCTGCGCGTTGATCTGGTAGCGCACGCCATTGCCCTCCTGCACCCATTCGTAGACGCCCGCCGGGCAGTAGCGCGCCGAGGGGCCGCCATAGACGTCGTGCTCCGAGGACTTCTGGAGCGCCGCGTCCTTGACGTTGAGATGCGGCGGCTGGTCCTCTTCGTGATTGGTGTTCGAAAGATAGACCGAGGAGAGCCGGTCGAAGGTCAATTTACCGTCGGGCTTCGGATAGACGATCGGCGTCACCTCCGAGATCGGCTTCGTGGCGAGGTGATCGGGCTTGCCGTGTTTGAGCGTGCCGAAGGGCGAGGCGTCGAGGATCGTCTGCGACCACATGTCGAGGCCGCCGAGGCCTACGCCGACGAGCGTGCCGTATTTCGACCAGAGCGGCTTGACGTTGCGAACGCGCTTGAGGTCGCGGCCGATGTCGCTATCGCGCCAGCCCGTCTCGTAATCGGTGAGTTCGTCGCCTTGCCGGCCGGCGGTGAGGGCGGCCGCGATGGCCTCGGCCGCCTGCATCCCGGAAAGCACGGCGTTGTGCGAACCCTTGATGCGCGGGACGTTGACGAAGCCGGCCGAGCAGCCGACGAGGCAGCCGCCGGGGAAGACGAGTTTCGGCACCGATTGCCAGCCGCCTTCCATGATCGCGCGGGCACCGTATCCGATGCGCTTGGCGCCCTCGAACACGTCGCGGATCATCGGGTGGGTCTTGAAGCGCTGGAACTCCTCGAACGGCGACAGGGTCGGGTTCTCGTAGTTCAGATGCGTGACGAAGCCGACCGAGAGCAGGTGATCGTCGAAATGATAGAGCCAGGAGCCGCCGCCGGTCTTGTTCGAGAGCGGCCAGCCCATCGTGTGGCGCACGAGACCGGGCTCGAACGTCTCCGGCCTCAGCTGCCAGAGTTCCTTGACGCCGAGGCCATACTTCTGGTGATCGCTGTTGCGGTTGAGCTGGAAACGGTCGATCAGCGTCTTGGTGAGCGAGCCGCGCGCGCCCTCACCGAAGATCGTGTACTTGCCGCGCAGTTCCATGCCGCGGGTGTAGTCGTCCCGCGGTTCGCCGGACCTGCCGATGCCGAGATCCCCGGTGGCCACGCCGATGACGGTACCGGCATCGTCGTAGAGTACTTCCGAGGCCGGGAAACCTGGATAGATCTCGACGCCGAGTTCCTCGGCCTTGGCGCCGAGATACTTCGTCATGTTCGAGAGCGAGCCGACGAAATTACCGTGGTTCGACATGAATTTCGGGAAAGCGAAGTTCGGCAGCGCGATGCCGCTGTTCTTGGTCAGGAACAGGAACTCGTCGCGCTCGACCTCGGTCTTGAGCGGCCGGGCCTCGTCCTGACGCCAATCGGGGAGCAGGCGGTCGAGCCCGAGCGGATCGATCACGGCGCCGGACAGGATATGCGCGCCGACCTCGGACCCCTTCTCGACCACGACGACGGTGAGATCGGCGGCGATCTGCTTGAGGCGGATCGCGGCGGCAAGGCCAGCGGGCCCCGCACCGACGATCACCACGTCGAAATCCATACCCTCGCGCTCGGGCAACGCCATCCTATAAACTCCTCCTGCCGCGCGACCCGAAACCGATCGAGACCAGCCGTCGAATGCGCGATGTTATGATTGCGAACACTCTCAACCCATTCCAAGCTGGGAACGCAAGCCTGCGGATGGTCTCAGCTTTGTTCTGGCCGTCCCGCAGCCATGCAGACGATGGTAGATCCCGCCCCGCGAAGTGTTGTCCACAGGCTCCGCAAGAGCCACATCGAGAACCATGAGCCAAGGCCCCGACCACCAGCGCGACGTGATCGCCGAACTGGACTTCCATGTGGAATCCGGCGTCGATCTTTGTCTCGACGAACGCCCGCACGATCGCTTCTCCGAAACCGACGATCCCGCGCCCTGGCGCCCGGCGACGATACAGCGCGGATCGCCATCCCCCGTATCGTCGCAGCGGGCCGAGCTGTCTCGCGAGGGGCCGCAGGCCGATCCGGTGCCGCCTCGCCGCGAGTTGCCGGCGCGAGGGCAGGCGCCGTCGGCCCCGCCGGCGCGGACCTATGGACAATCCGCGGCAGCGAAACCCGGAGAGGCTGCGGGCGACGCTCGGGCGCGGGCTCGCGACGTCGCCTCCCTCGAAGAGCTTGAGGCACTGCTCGCCACATTCGATGGTTGCCCCCTCAAGTTCACCGCCAAGAATCTCGTCTTCGCCGACGGAAACCCGGCGTCGAAACTCATGTTCATCGGTGAGGCACCGGGAGCGGACGAGGACCGCGTCGGCAAGCCGTTCATGGGCCGCTCGGGTCAACTGCTCGACCGGATGATGGCGGCGATCGGTCTCGACCGGACAAAAGCCTACGTCACCAACATCGTGCCATGGCGACCACCGGGAAACCGCAACCCGACACCACAAGAGGTGTCGATCTGCAAACCCTTCATCGAACGCCAGATCGAACTCGCTGACCCGGACATCATCGTCTGCCTCGGCAGTCCGGCCACACAGGCGATCACCGGCACGAAAGACGGTATCCTGAAGGCGCGAGGACGGTTCTATCCCTATCGGGTGGGTGACCGGGAGGTGAAGGCTCTGGCGACCCTCCACCCGGCCTATCTCCTACGCCAGCCACTTCAAAAACGTCTCGCGTGGCGGGATTTCCGCCTGCTGAGGGCAACCCTCGACGGCAAAGCGTAGGGCGAAAGCCGGGGTGGAAGCGGAACCGTATCTTTCACCGCGGGATTAGTTCGGGCACACGGGACCGAAGACAGTGATGCGCGTGGCGACCGGGTTCCGGTAGGGCTACGCCACGAAGGGTGACGAGATCATGCGCTGGGAAGATTTCCGCTCTTCGGACAACGTCGAGGACCGCCGTGGCGAGGGCGGTGGAGGCGGCGGAGGCTTTCCGGGTGGCGGTGCCGGCGGGCTCGGCATCGGCACCATCGTCATCCTCTGCATCATCGGCTGGGTCACAGGCATCAATCCCGCGATCCTGATCGGTGGCGCCGAGCAGATGAGCGGCGGCGGACAACCGCGCCAGGAGCGTGTCGATCCGCAGACCCAGGCCCAGCGCAAGACAAAGCCGGCGGACGAGAGCGGACGTTTCGCGGCTGCGATCCTCGGTAATACCGAGGACGTCTGGAAGGAAATTCTCCCGAACCAGACCGGCAAGCAGTACCGCCCGACCGGCATGGTGCTTTACACCGGAGGCACGCGCAGCGGCTGTGGATCGGCGCAGGCAGCGATGGGGCCGTTCTATTGTCCGCTCGATAAGAAGGTCTACCTCGACACGTCGTTCTTCAAGGAAATGGAGCAGAAGTTCGGGGTCAAAGGCGATTTCGCCTATGCTTATGTGATCGCTCACGAAGTCGGCCACCACGTGCAGGACGAACTGGGCATTCTGGGCAAGGTCCAGGGTCGCCAGCAGGCGGCATCCAGCAAGGTCGAGTCTAACCAGTTGTCGGTACGCGTGGAGTTGATGGCCGATTGCCTCGCCGGCGTCTGGGCCAAGAACTCAAACGACAAGTACAACTCGTTGGAGCCCGGTGACATCGAGGAAGCCATGCAGGCAGCCAGTGCCATCGGTGACGATAAGCTTCAGAAGCAGTCGCAGGGCTACGCCGTGCCGGATTCCTTCACGCACGGCTCGTCGGACCAGCGGATGCGGTGGTTCATGACAGGCTACAAGAGCGGCCAGACCAAGTCCTGCGATACGTTCCGCGCGGCGCGGAACTGAGGCGGCAGCTGCGACAAGAGCCGGGCACGGTATCGTGTCCGCCCCGGGGAGCGGCCGAGGACGCTCATATGTCGGGATCGACCATCGGGCCCATTCACGGGTAGAACGAAGCGTTATCGCCGAGCCGAGAGCAGCCAGCCATGGTCGCCGCAGACAAGACCCGTAGCTTTATCCCGCTTTCTATCGCGGTGCTGACCGTCTCCGATACTCGTGTCGCCGAAGATGATCGTTCCGGCGACACGCTGTGTGAGCGGCTCGTGGCGGCAGGGCACAGTCTCGCCGGCAGGGCCATCGTGCCCGATGAGGTGGCGGCGATCCGCGCTCAGGTGGAATCGTGGACCAGGGATTCGTCGGTCGACGTCGTGATCACCACCGGCGGCACCGGCTTTACTGGACGCGACGTGACGCCGGAAGCGATCGAGCCGCTATTCGAGAAACGGATGGACGGCTTCTCGGCGGTCTTCCATCGCATCTCCTACGACAAGATCGGGACGTCCACCCTCCAGTCGCGGGCCACGGCAGGACTCGCGAACGCGACATTCGTCTTTGTCCTGCCGGGATCGCCGGGTGCCTGCCGCGACGCTTGGGACGGCATTCTCTCGGCTCAGCTCGATTATCGGCACCGGCCCTGCAACTTCGTCGAGATCATGCCACGCCTGGACGAACACCTTCGACGCGGCGCTTCGATCCCGGTCTGATCACCCTCGGTTGAGCCGCACATTCACCCGTCGCGGATGCAGGCGGGTCGAGAAGACGCCGCTTGCGATCAGGCGGTCGCGGCGCACGAGGTCCCCGGCGCGGGGCGCACGGACACCGATCACGGACTCACCCTGCGCCGCAAGACGCGACGGCAGCCCGGCATGCGGCCGGCGCAATCGCCCGAGGACCATTTCCGGCCGCGCCGTGCCGATGAACCGATCGATCGTGCGGATCCAGCCCTCGGCCGGAACGTCGCCTGCTTCGAGGCAGAGGACCCACTCCCGCCGCGCGGCCTTCGCGCCAGCCGACCAAGGGGGCGTACCACCCGAACGGACCACGAAGGTCGCGCCGGTTGCCTCGGCGACGGCATCGATCGCTGCGTTATGGGTTGGGGCGATGATCACCGCATCGCCGACGAGCCCGGCAGCAACGCCCTCGACGAGAGCCCCCAGGGTGTCGGCGAGCTGGTCGACCGCCAAGGGGTCGGCCGGCCTCGCCACATGGATCAGAGCCGAAATCATGCGCGCGCATAGCGTATTTTCAGCGTGGGAAAAGCCAGGTGGCCGCGAAAGCTCCGCAAGAAACCGTTCCGGGGCGTCATAAGCCGGCGATTGCTCGAAATAAGGGCAGCGCCAGCCGTCGTGTTCCTGATATGTTCGGATCGTAAGGACGGGTGGCGAAAGCGAAGGCTAAAGTCGCCGTATGGTTTTGGCGTCAGGGCGAATTGGGGGTCACGGATGCGACAGGATGGTAAGATCGATTATCTCGAATTGCCGGGCGGCGATCTCGACCGGGTGAAAGCGTTCTACGGGACGGCTTTCGGGTGGAGATTCGTCGATTACGGCCCTCGCTACGCCGCCTTCGAACAGGGCCTCGATGGCGGTTTCGATGCCGATGCACCGAGAGCGATGCCGTTGCCCGTGCTCTACGCCGAGGATCTCGAAGCCATGCAGGCCCGCATCGAGGCGGCAGGTGGCACGATCGTAGCGCCGATCTTCACCTTTCCCGGCGGCCGTCGCTTTCATTTCACGGACCCGGCCGGGACGGAACTCGCAGCGTGGTCCGAGCGGTGAAGGATGGTGGCGGCGAATGCGACGACCCATTCGCCGTCCCCGCTCGGCGGCTCGCGGGAAGCACCTTCCCCACAAGCGCACGCAAGGGACGTGGGGCGACGGCCAACCCCAGCGGTCGCTACGAGCCGGCGCAGCGCGAGACGTTCGACGACGGCTGGGCTTCGGATGACGCGGTCCGGCGCCTGCCGACGGAAGATCTTCCCGAGCGCGCACGCAGCATCCTGACACGGAATACTTCGCCGGACCTGCCGTTCGATCGCTCGATCAATCCCTATCGCGGCTGCGAGCATGGTTGCGTCTACTGCTTCGCCCGGCCCAACCATGCCTATGTGGGCCTTTCGCCGGGCATCGATTTCGAGACGAAGCTGTTCCACAAGGCGAACGCGGCCGAGTTGCTGGAGCGGGAGCTCTCGGTGCAGGGCTACGTGCCGGAGACGATCGCCCTCGGGACGGCAACGGACCCGTACCAGCCCATCGAACGCGACCACGGCATCACCCGCGCCGTGCTCGGCGTGCTGGCGCGTTTCCGCCATCCCGTCGGTATCGTCACCAAATCGAATCTCGTCGCCCGCGATATCGATATTCTGGCGCCGATGGCCGAACTCGGACTCGTCAAAGTGGCGATGTCGGTGACCACTCTCGACCCGGTCCTCGCCCGGCGCATGGAGCCACGCGCCCCCCATCCGGCTCGGCGCCTCGATGCGATCCGCCAGCTGAGCCGCGCCGGCATCCCGGTCATGGTGATGATGGCACCGGTCATTCCGTCGCTGAACGACCATGAGATCGAGGCGGTGTTGGAGCGGGCGCGGGAATGCGGTGCCGTCGAGGCGCGGCATGTCCTTCTGCGGCTGCCTCTCGAACTCGACGACCTCGTGAACGACTGGTTCGCCGAACATTATCCTGGACGCCAGCGCCATGTGATGTCGCTCGTGCGAGAGGCCCGCGGCGGCAAAGCCTATGATGCGACTTTCGGCCGGCGGATGACCGGCAGCGGCGCCTATGCCGACCTCATCGCCCAACGCATGCGGCTCGCAAAGCAGCGTCTCGGCTATGTAGATGCACGCATCACCCTGCGCACGGATCTCTTCGACCGCACGGCCGCCATCGGGGCTCAGCTCAGCCTGTTGTGACTGCCGCGGGCGATGAAGCAAAACGCTTGGTGAAGCTCACCCGGTGATGCGCCGAACGGCCCATTCTCTCCAGGCCGGCAAGGTGGGAAGCGGTCCCGTATCCGACATTGCGATCCCAGGCATAGGCCGGATGACGGGTGGCCAGGACCCGCATGAGATCGTCCCGCAAGGTCTTGGCGACGATGGACGCCGCGGCGATCTGCGGTACGAGCCGGTCGCCACCGATCACCGCCCGGCACGGAAGAGCAAGGCCGGGAATGCTGTCGCGGCCATCGACGGCCACGGGCGCATCGAGCCCGAGTTTCTCGACGGCTCTCTTCATGGCGGCGAGGGTCGCGGCGCGGACATTGATCCGGTCTACGAGAGCACGCGAGCCGGCGGCAACCGCAACCTCGGCATGTTCCCTGATCAAAGGAGTCAGGCGCTCCCGCGTCGCCCGATCGAGCTTCTTGCTATCATCGAGGCAGGCGAGCACTGAGGCCGGGAACACGGCCGGATCGAACCACACCGCCGCCACGACCACGGGGCCGGATAGAGCGCCCCGCCCGACCTCGTCGCAACCGATGAGAGCGGGGAGGGTGCGGGCGACGGAATCGGTGAACGGTCTGGGCATCAGGCCGTCTGCCTACACCCGTCCCGTCCGACGGTCACGGGATGGACGGGCAGAAACGTGTGGGAGGCCGATCTCTTCTACCAGCGGGATCACGGAGCCATCCCTCGTCGCCTGGTCACACGGCCGGTGCGGCCCGGAACGATCGGCGCCGGGGGACGGGAAGGCCGGTGCCGTGCGCCAACGAGATGTTGGTGAAGAACTGGCGCGCGCTCTCGCTCCAGGTATAGCGCAGGGCTTCCGCGCGACAGCGTTCACGAGGAATCGACAGGGCGGCAAGCGCGGCCTCGCGCAGGTCGGGCCCGAGAATTCCGGCGCCGGTGCCACCGATGACGTCGAGTGGTCCGGTCACCGGGTAGGCCGCCACCGGTACGCCACAGGCCAGGGCTTCGAGCAGCACGATGCCGAACGTGTCGGTCAGGCTCGGAAACACGAAGACGTCCGCCGCCGCATAGATCCGGGCGAGCGCCGCCCCGGTGAGGGTGCCGAGGAAGCACGCCTGCGGATACAGGCCGGCGAGACGCGCCCTGTCCGGTCCGTCTCCCACCACAACCTTCGTGCCCGGCAGGTCGAGATCGAGGAAGGCCGCGACGTTCTTCTCCACCGCCAGCCGGCCGACGAAAAGAAAGAACGGTCCGGGCAACCCGACCAGGGTATCCGGCAGGACGTCATCCGGCCCAGCGGGGCGAAAGAGGTTGGTATCGACTCCCCGCGTCCAGCGCATCAGGTTACCGAACCCACGGGAGGCGAGGTCACGCTCGAGGGATGGGGTCGATACCATCGTACCGCTCGCCGCGCCGTGGAAACGCCGCAGCCATGCGTAGCTCCAACTCTCCGGAACGGGCGCGCGGGCGGCGAGATATTCGGGAAAGCGCGTGTGGTAGCTCGTGGTGAACGGGCGGCCATGCGAGAGGCAATAGCGGCGGGTCGCGTAACCGACGGTCCCCTCGGTCGCCACATGCACATGGGTCGGCGCAAGATCGGCCCAGAGGCGTGCGACCTTACCTTTCGTGGCATAGGAAAGCCGTATCTCGGGATATCCCGGAAGCGGCACCGAAGCGAAATCCTGATGGGTCAGGAACACCGTCTCGAACCCGAGCTCGCGGCCGGCGCTGGCCATGTTCTCGAGCGAACGGACCACACCGTTGACCTGCGGGTGCCAAGCATCGGTGGCGATCAGCAGCCTCACGCGACCGCCCTTGCCGGATTCGAGAGGACCGCGCCTCGTTCCGCCTCTTCGGCGGCAGCGCGTGCCCGCAGCACGCTCGGGTAATGCAGCACCTCCATGGTGCCATCGTAATGCTCGACGATGGCGGTGCAGGATTCCACCCAATCCCCGGTGTTCAGATAGGTCAGCCCGGCGATCTGGCGGTGAGCGGCATGGTGGATATGTCCGCAGATGACGCCGTCGGCGCCCACGCGCTTCGCCTCGGCGCTCAAAAGCTCCTCGAACTTTCCGATAAAATTGACGGCGTTCTTCACCTTCAGCTTCGCCCAGGCCGAGAGTGACCAGTAGGCGAGGCCGAGGCGGCGCCGGATCGTATTCAGATGCGTGTTGATGAAGAGCGCGAACGTGTAAGCCCCGTCACCCAGGAAGGCGATCCATTTGGCATGCCGAACGACCATGTCGAACTGGTCGCCGTGGATGACGAGGTAGCGCTTGCCGTCTGCCGCGACGTGGATCCGGTCGTCCACCACCTCGATCCCACCGAACGTCATGCCGAGATAATCTCTCAGGAATTCGTCGTGGTTGCCGGGGATGTAGATCAACGTCGAGCCCTTGCGCACTTTGCGCAACAGCTTCTGCACCACGTCGTTGTGGCTCTGCGGCCAGAACCAGCCCGATTTGAGCTGCCAGCCGTCGACAATATCGCCGACGAGGTAGATCTCATCGGCGTCGTAATCCCGCAGGAATTCCAGCAGTAACCCTGCCTGACAGCCCTTCGTGCCCAGATGCATATCGGACAGGAAGAGCGTCCTCACGCGGATCGTCTTCTCTGTATCTTCGCCCACGACCCACTCCGAATGGCTTCGGTGCGTTGAGCCAAACCGGATTCCCGTATCAGTTTGATGACGCGACCTCTGCTCGCTTCGCAGCGGACCCCTTTCAAGCAAGGCGCAGAGATGCTGCATTGCGCCACAAATTTTTTGAGTGGCGACGAAGTTTTTTGCATTTTCCTTCGACCGCGAACCTCGGCATAGTCAGGTCCAAGGTGACCCACCGGATCGCGCTGGAAAGCGTGTGTCCGGAGCCCGCACGAGGCAAAATCAAGGCCGCCGACGAGGTGAGAAACGACGTCCACGGCCATGGGAGTGTGCGAATACCGCGCGCCCCGGCCAACGGAGAGAGGCTTGATTCAGTCGAAGGCGGTTGCGTCGAGCATTCCGGATCTCGCGGGCATCGAAGATGCCTCGGGGCTGGCCTCACGCCACCCGTCGATTGACGCGGACCATGCCATCGCATCCGGCCGGAAAAACGTGAGCCGGGCGTTCGGCAACGTTGTCGTATCCTCATCCAAAGCTTAGGAACCGCACTGGCGTCGACCCAAGCCGGATCGCGACCTTAGACCACCGTATTCGAACCCAGCGTCGTGCGCTGCGTGCACGCGAACCAAAGAAGAACCGGAGACACAACATGGCGGCAACGAGACGACCGGGTCGGAATCATCTGTTCGTTCCGGGCCCGACGAACATTCCTGACCGCGTTCAGCGGGCGATGATCGTCCCCTCGGAAGATCACCGTTCGGTCGACTTCCCGACGCTGACCAAGCCCCTGTTCGAAGAGACCAAGGCGGTCTTCGGCTCCACCGAAGGCACCATCTTCCTGTTCCCCGCGTCCGGCACCGGCATCTGGGAATCCGCGCTGACGAACACGCTGCACCGTGGCGACAAGGTTCTGACCTCGCGCTTCGGCCAGTTCAGCCACCTCTGGATCGACATGGCCCAGCGCCTCGGCCTGAACGTGATCGTTCAGGAAGAAGAGTGGGGCACGGGTGCGAACCCGCAGCGGATCGAGGAGGCGCTGCGCGCCGACACGAACCACGAGATCAAGGCCGTCATGACGGTCCATAACGAGACCGCCACCGGCGTCACCAGCGACATCGGTGCCGTGCGTAAGGCGATCGACGCGGCCGGCCACCCGGCGCTTCTCTTCGTCGATGGCGTGTCCTCGATCGGCTCGCTGCCGTTCTACGCGGACGAGTGGAAGGTCGATTGCGCCATCGCGGGCTCGCAGAAGGGCCTGATGCTCCCCGCCGGCCTCGGCGTGATCTGCGTCAGCCAGAAGGCTTTGAAGGCTGCCGAGTCGTCGTCGGGTCCGAACGATCGCCTCGCGCATGTCTACTTCGACTGGGCCGACCACCAGAAGCAGAACGGCGCCGGCTACTTCCCCTACACCCCCGCTTTGCCGCTTCTCTACGGCCTGCGCGAGGCACTCGCCTGCCTGCGGGAAGAAGGTCTCGAGAACGTCTACCACCGCCATGCCGTGCTCGCCGAGGCGACCCGTCAGGCCGTGGCGGCCTGGGGTCTCAAGACCTGCGCCAAGGAAGCCAAGTGGAACTCCGACACGGTGACCGCGATCCTCGTTCCCGAAGGCGTCGATGCCGCCGCGATCATCAAGCACGCCTTCGTGCGCTACAACCTCGCCCTCGGCGCTGGTCTGAGCCAGGTGGCCGGCAAGGTGTTCCGTATCGGCCACGTGGGTGACCTGAACGAGCTCTCGCTCCTCGGCGCCATCGCGGGCGCGGAAATGGCCATGCTCGACAACGGCGTGAAGGTGCAGCCGGGCTCCGGCGTCGCCGCCGCCTCCAGCTACCTGCGCGAAAACCCGCTCGCGAAGTCCTGATCACCGTGATTTCCCGGGGCCGGCCTCTCGCCGGCCCCGGGGCATCGTCTATAGAAGTGTGTATCGCGTAACGTCGCGCTTGGCGCGGAACGTCGCTTGAGGGTTCCAATGGCGCACAAAATCGTCTTCCTCGACCGTGAATCCCTCGATGCCAAGGTGCGTGAATTCAATTTCCCGCATGAATATACCGAATACGAGTCGACCTGGACGCCGGAAGAGATCGTCGAGCGCCTGAACGGTGCCGAGATCGCACTGATCAACAAGGTGCCGATGCGCGCCGACACGTTGAAGCAGCTGCCCGATCTCAAGCTCATCGCTGTCGCCGCCACTGGTACCGACGTCGTCGACAAGAAGGCCGCCAAAGAACTCGGCATCACTGTCGTCAACATCCGTAATTACGCTTTCAACACCGTCCCCGAGCACGTGATCGGCCTGATGTTCGCCCTGCGGCGCGCCATCGTGCCCTATGCGAATTCAGTGCGCCGGGGCGATTGGGCGAAGTCCACCCAGTTCTGCTACTTCGATTATCCTATCCACGACATCGCCGGCTCGACGCTGGGCATCGTCGGCTACGGGGCTCTGGGCAAGTCCATCGCCAAGCGTGCGGAAGCGCTCGGCATGAAGGTCATTGCCTACGATGTGTTCCCGCAGGAAGGCCTCGTGGATTTCGAGACGATCCTGACCGAATCCGACGTCATCACCCTGCATGCGCCGCTGACGCCGGAGACCCGGAACATGATCGGCGCCGAGCAGCTGGCCAAGATGAAGAAGCACGCCATCCTGATCAACACGGCGCGTGGCGGCCTCGTCGACGAGGAAGCTCTCGCCGAGGCGCTCAAGGCCGGAACGATCGGTGGCGCCGGATTCGACGTGGTGATGACCGAGCCGCCCAAGAACGGCAACATCCTGTGCGAGCTCGACCTGCCGAACCTCATCGTCACGCCGCACGTGGCCTGGGCGAGCAAGGAAGCGATGCAGATCCTGGCTGACCAGCTCGTGGATAATGTCGAGGCCTATGTTGCGGGCAAACCGCAGAACGTGGTCGAAGGCTGAACGCGACGACGGGTCGGCTCCCCGGAGCCGTAATCATTCGGGGGCCACAAGGCGGTACTCCGGACACCATGAATGCGGACGCCGATCGAGTCCGCACCGAGGGCGAGCCGGAATTACGGTCTCGCCGGCGGCGCTCCACGATAATGGGGACGGTCCATCGCGCGATCTGACGAGACGCGCCAATGACAACGATACGTCAGCCGCGCAGCGACGCGGGCAGAGGAAACGACATGACCAAGAAGCTGCTGTTCCAATTCGATACCGATACCGTTCCGAGCGTGTTCGACGTGGTCGTCGGCTACGATGGTGGCGCCGATCGCATCACCGGTTACGGCAACGTGACGCCCGACAATGTCGGCGCCTTGGTGGACGGGACCATCTACACCCGCGGCGGTTCCGAGAAGAAGTCCACGGCGATCTTCGTGGGCGGCGGCAGCATGGCGGCTGGCGAGGCCGTGTTCGAGGCGGTGAAGAAGCGCTTCTTCGGCCCCTTCCGCGTTTCGATCATGCTCGATTCGAACGGCTCGAACACCACGGCCGCCGCAGGCGTCGCTCTGGTTCAGAAGGCTGCCGGCTCGCTTCAGGGGAAGAAGGCCGTCGTTCTGGCCGGCACCGGTCCGGTGGGCATGCGCTCGGCCGCACTCCTCGCTCAGGAAGGCGCCACCGTGGTTCTGTGCGGTCGCTCTCTCGATAAGGCTCAGGCTGCCGCCGATTCCATCAACAAGCGCTTCAAGGTCCAGATCAGCGCCGCCGCCACGCCGGACGCCGCGTCTCGCGCCGCCATCGTCAAGGGCCAGAACCTGGTCTTCTCCGCCGGCGCCATCGGGCTCGAACTTCTGGCCGAAGCCGACTGGAAGGACGAGGCCAGCATCGAGTTCATCGCCGATTACAACGCCCAGCCGCCCCTCGGTTTCGGCGGCATCGACGCCATGGACAAGGGCAAGGAGCGCCACGGCAAGAAGGTGTTCGGCGCCCTCGGCATCGGCGGCCTGAAGCTGAAGCTTCACCGCGCCTGCGTCGGCCAGCTCTTCGACAGCGCCGAGAAGGTCTTCGACGCCGAGGAGATCTACGCCCTCGCCAAGACGATGGCCTGACCCATGAGCGAGAAGACCTCACCTGCCAACGAAACCATCCAGAGCTTCCTCGACGGGCTCGCAAGCTCTGCCCCGACCCCGGGAGGCGGCGGAGCCGCCGCCATCTCCGGTGCCATGGGTGCCGCGCTTCTCAGCATGGTGTGCAACCTCACCATCGGGAAGAAGAAATACGTCGAGGTCGAAGGCGAGCTGAAGGAGATCCTCGGCAAATCGGAGGCGCTCCGGGCCGAACTCACCGGCATGATCGCCGATGACGTCGAGGCTTTCGATGCCGTGATGGGGGCCTACGGCTTGCCCAAGGGCACCGACGAGGAGAAGGCGGCTCGCGCCGCAAGGATCCAAGAGGCCCTCAAGGTCGCCACCGACGTGCCGCTCGCCTGCTGCCGCGCCTGCCGCGAGGTCATCGACCTAGCCGAGGCCGTGGCTGAGAAAGGCAATCTCAACGTCATCTCCGATGCCGGGGTCGCAGTTCTCTCCGCTCATGCCGGCCTGCGCAGCGCCGCGCTCAACGTCTATGTCAACGCCAAGGGCCTGGACGATCGCGGATTTGCCGATGAGCGCCTGAAGCAACTCGAAGAATTGCTCGGGCCGGCAGGACCACTGAACGAAAAGATCTACGAGGTCGTAAAGGCCAAGGTGAACTAAGATCAACGACAGGCCGGCGAGAACAAACTCAGCCGGCCTTTTTGTCTACAAAATACATTCCAGCCGCCATTAAAGGCGGAGTGAAAGAGAATGTAAAAAAATATTACAGCAGAAGCTCTTTCCGTGAAGTGAAATTTACGAGAGTGTCTGTCCCAGGGAAAAACGCCGAGGAGAACGCACATGGACGTGCATGAGTATCAAGCCAAGGAGCTGCTCGCCGGATTCGGCGTTGCGGTTCCGAAGGGCGCGGTGGCCTTCAGCCCCGACCAGGCAGTTTACGCCGCCACCGAACTCGGTGGCTCGTTCTGGGCGGTGAAGGCACAGATCCATGCCGGTGCGCGCGGCAAGGCCGGCGGCATCAAGTTGTGCCGGACCTACAACGAGGTCCGCGACGCCGCCAAGGACCTCCTCGGCAAGCGCCTCGTGACGCTCCAGACCGGCCCCGAGGGTAAGCCGGTTCAGCGCGTCTATATCGAGACCGCCGATCCGTTCGAGCGCGAACTTTATCTCGGATACGTCCTCGACCGTAAGGCCGAGCGCGTCCGCGTCATCGCCTCGCAGCGCGGCGGCATGGATATCGAAGAGATCGCCGCCAACGAGCCCGAAGCCCTGATCCAGGTCGTGGTCGAGCCGGCCGTCGGTCTGCAGCAGTTCCAGGCCCGCGAGATCGCGTTCCAGCTCGGCCTGAACATCAAGCAGGTCTCGGCGGCCGTGAAGACGATCATGAACGCCTACCGGGCGTTCCGCGATTGCGACGGCACCATGCTGGAGATCAACCCTCTCGTCGTCACCAAGGACGACCGCGTCCTGGCGCTCGACGCCAAAATGTCCTTCGACGACAACGCCATGTTCCGCCGGCGCAACATCGCCGACATGCACGATCCCTCGCAGGGCGATCCGCGTGAGGCCCAGGCCGCCGAGCACAACCTCAGCTATATCGGCCTCGAGGGCGAAATCGGCTGCATTGTCAACGGCGCCGGCCTCGCCATGGCGACCATGGACATGATCAAGCATGCGGGCGGCGAGCCGGCCAACTTCCTCGATGTCGGCGGCGGCGCCAGCCCCGACCGCGTGGCCACGGCCTTCCGCCTCGTTCTCTCGGACCGCAACGTCAAGGCGATCCTGGTGAACATCTTCGCCGGCATCAACCGCTGCGACTGGGTCGCCCAGGGCGTGATCCAGGCGGCGAAGGAAGTGAAGATCGACGTGCCGCTCATCGTCCGGCTCGCCGGCACGAATGTCGAGGCGGGCAAGAAGATCCTGGCCGAGAGCGGTCTCGACCTCATTACCGCCGACAGCCTGTCGGACGCCGCCACCAAGGCCGTCGCCGCCTGCGACGCCGCCAAGCGCAGCCACTGAGACGAGGGGAGGATACGTCATGAGCATTCTGATCGACGAGAAGACCCCGATCATCGTCCAGGGCATCACCGGCGATAAGGGTACGTTCCACGCCAAGGAGATGTTGGATTACGGTTCCAACGTCGTCGGTGGCGTCACCCCGGGCAAGGGCGGCAAGACCCATCTCGGCGTGCCGGTGTTCAACACCGTCAAGGAGGCCGTGGAGGCCACCGGAGCCACGACCTCGATCACCTTCGTCGCCCCGCCCTTCGCGGCCGATGCGATCATGGAAGGGGCCGATGCCGGCCTCGCGCTGATCTGCTCGATCACCGACGGCATCCCGGCCCAGGACATGATGCGGGTGAAGCGGTATCTGCGCCGCTACCCCAAGGACAAGCGCACCATGGTTGTGGGCCCGAACTGCGCCGGCATCATCTCGCCCGGCAAGTCGATGCTCGGCATCATGCCCGGCCACATCTACCTCAAGGGCAATGTCGGCGTGATCTCGCGCTCCGGCACCCTCGGCTACGAGGCCGCCGCTCAGATGAAGGAGCGGGGCATCGGCATCACGACCTCGGTGGGTATCGGCGGTGACCCGATCAACGGCTCGTCCTTCCTCGACCATCTCGCCCTGTTCGAGCAGGACCCCGAGACCAAGGCCGTGCTGATGATCGGCGAGATCGGCGGTCCGCAGGAGGCCGAGGCCTCGGCCTGGATCAAGGAGAACATGACGAAGCCCGTCATCGGCTTCGTCGCCGGCCTCACCGCCCCGAAGGGTCGCCGCATGGGCCATGCCGGCGCGATCATCTCCGCCACCGGCGACAGCGCTGCCGAAAAGGCCGAGATCATGCGCTCCTACGGCCTGACCGTCGCCCCGAGCCCCGGCGATTTCGGTTCGACGGTCGAACAGGTGATGCGCAAGATCGCGGCGTGAGCCGACGAACCCTCCCCCCTCAGCGGGGGAGGGTGGTCACTGAGCGAGCGGAAGTGAGGGGCAGCGCCGCCACTTCCGGTAAAGCGTTGCTCGCCTCGCCCAACCCGCCAGACCACCCCCTTGATCGCTCCGGCGCTGCGTTCCATGCTGCCGAAGCGGCTGCTCTTCACCGTTGCCCGCACGATGTCGGCGGCCATCGGCTCAACTCTGTTCGAGGTGGCCATCCGATGACCGATACTCTCCACGCCCCGGTCGGATCGCTCGACCACCCCTTCGCGCCGCCGGTCATCACCGGCACCTCGTCGAAGGAAGCGCTCGACATACTCTTCCACGCCCTGCTCGAAGTCGCCCGCCGCCACGAGCCGGAACTCGAAGCCGTCCTCCTCGGCACGGCCAACATCTCGGATTTCTCGCCGGAGCTTCTTGCCCGCGCGCTTCAGGTCCAGGGCATCTGGTTCCAACTCCTCTCCATCGCCGAGCAGAATGCCGCCATGCGCCGGCGTCGTCATGTGGAGCGCAGCAAGGGGCGGGCGGAACTCTCCGGCAGCTTCAGCGCGGTCCTGGCGGATGCGGTCAAGAACGGCATCAAGGCGCCTGAGATCCACGCCCTTCTGAAGGACCTGCGCATTCGGCCGACCATCACGGCGCATCCCACCGAGGGAAAGCGCGTGACGGTGCTGGAGAAGTTCCGCCGCATCTATCTCGTCCTGCGCGAGCTCGAACTGCCGCGCTGGACCGAGCGTGAGCGCAACGGCCTGATGAACGAGCTTCGGGACCAGATCGAGCTCGTCTGGATGACCGGCGAACTCCATTTGGAGAAGGCCACCGTCGAGCGCGAGGTGGCCTGGGGCCTGCACTTCTTCGACGAGACCCTGTTCGAGATGCTGCCGGAAGTCCTCTACTCGCTGGAGGAATCGCTGGCCGAATATTACCCGGACGAGAAGTTCGAGGTGCCGGCCTTCTTCCAGTTCGGCTCGTGGATCGGCGGCGACCGCGACGGCAACCCCTACGTCACCTCGTCGGTGACGCGCGCCACACTTCAACGCAACGCGCTCGCCTCCCTTCGGCGCTATCGCGATGGCGTCACCGCACTCGGCCGCACGCTCTCCCTCACCGAGCGCTCGCTCCCCGTGCCGGCATCGTTCAAGTCGGAACTGGCCCAGTTGCTCACCGAAAGCGGCGACGGGCGCGCCATCGCCAGCCGCAATCCCGGCGAGGCCTATCGCCAGTTCCTCACCTGCATCCTGCGCAAGATCGAGGCGACGATCGCGCGCAACAAAGGCTTACGCTCGACCGGCCCGGACTATCCCAGCGCCGATGGGCTCATCAACGACCTGCGCCACCTCGAGGCCGGGCTCGCCGACGCCAATTGCCCGTCGCTGGCCACAGACCTCGTGCGCCCGGTGCGCCGCATGGTGGAAATCTTCCGATTCTCCACGGTGCGCCTCGACCTGCGTGAGAACACCACGCGCACCACGAAGACCCTGCATGCGCTCTGGCACCAGGCCAACGGCCAGAACAAGACGCCGCCCGCTCTCGATTCGGCGGAGTGGAAGAACTGGCTGCTGGCCGAACTGGCGAGGCCTATGCACGGCGAGCGCTCGTTCGAGAGCCTGCCCGACGACGCCCGCGAGACGCTGGAGACTTTCGCCCTCGTCGGCGAGATGCGCGAGCAGCTCGACCGCGAGGCCTTCGGCTCCTTCATCCTGTCGATGACCCGTTCGGTCCCCGACATCCTCGGTGCGTATCTCCTCGCCAAGGAAGCCGGCAACTTCCTCGATGCCACCGGCACCGAAATCTGCTGCCTGCCGATCGTGCCGCTGTTCGAGACCATCGACGATCTCCGCGCCGCGCCCGCGATCATGAAAGAGCTGTTCTCGATCCCGGTGGTCCGCCGCTCCACCCGCTGGCAGGGCGGCGTGCAAGAGGTGATGATCGGCTACTCGGATTCGAACAAGGATGGCGGCTTCGTCGCCTCGAATTGGGAGCTCTACAAGGCGCAGGACAAGCTGACCCAACTCGGCAAGTCGTCCGGCGTGCCGATCGCTTTCTTTCACGGCCGCGGCGGTTCCGTGAGCCGAGGCGGTGCGCCGACGGCGCGAGCCATCGCGGCCCAGCCGCCGGGCTCGATCAACGGGCGTTTCCGCACCACGGAACAGGGCGAAGTCGTCTCGTTCAAATACGCCAACCGGGGCACGGCGGCCTACCAGATGGAGCTTCTCGCGTCGTCGGTGTTCGACCACGCGCTGAAATCCGAGCGGGAAGCCATCAAGGTCCCGCGCAACGAGTTCGACGACTCGCTGGAAGCCTTGTCCGGCGCGTCGCGCGCGGCCTATGTCAACCTGATCCAGCATCCCGACCTCGTGACCTATTTCCAGGCCGCGAGCCCGCTGGACGAGATCGCGCTCCTCAATATCGGCTCACGCCCGGCGCGGCGGTTCGGCGCCCGGTCCCTGGCGGACCTGCGCGCGATCCCATGGGTCTTCGCATGGTCGCAGAACCGGCACGTCATCACCGGATGGTACGGTGTCGGGTCCGGCCTGAAGAGCTTCCTCGACGTGCGTGGCGCGCAGGGCGAGGAACAGCTGAAGCGGCTTTTCGCCGAATCGAAGCCGTTCCGCCTCATCCTCGACGAGGTCGAGAAGACGCTGCTGATGGTCGATCTCGAGATCGCCCGCGACTATGCTGGTCTCGTAGCCGACGAGAAGGCTCGCGCCAGCATCTTCCCGCTGATCCAGGCCGAGTATGAGTTGACCCGCGAGATGGCGCTTCGCGTCAGCGGCGGCACCGAACTCGCGGAACGCTTTCCCCTCTTCCGAGATCGCCTCAACGGCCGCCTGCCCACGATCAACCAGGTCAGCCGCGAACAGGTGGAGCTGCTTCGCCGCTTCCGCGCGGAAGAGGATGAGGACAAGCGCGAGGCGGTGAAATCCGCCCTGCTGCTCTCGATCAACTGCATCGCCGTCGGCTTCGGTGCGACGGGCTGACGGTTTTGTAAGGATACCGAGGGCCGGGCACGGCCCTGGGACAGGCGCGAAAGCGTATCCCGACCGGTATGGTGGACCGCGTTTTGCGGTCTCTCACCAACGACCAGAACACGAACCCAAAGGAAGGATTCCCCAATGAGCTTTACCCTGATCCAGCAGGCCACCCCGCGCCTGCACCGCTCGGAACTCGCCGTTCCCGGCTCCAACCCGACCTTCATGGAGAAGTCCGCTTCCTCCAAGGCCGACGTGATCTTCCTCGACCTCGAAGACGCCGTCGCCCCCGATGACAAGGAGCAGGCCCGCAAGAACATTATCCAGGCGCTCAACGACCTGGATTGGGGCACCAAGACCATGATGATCCGCATCAACGGTCTCGACACCCACTACATGTACCGCGACGTGGTCGACATCGTCGAAGCCTGTCCGCGCCTCGACATGATCCTGATCCCCAAAGTCGGCGTGCCGGCCGACGTCTACGCCATCGACGTGCTGACGACCCAGATCGAGCAGGCCAAGAAGCGCGAGAAGAAGATCGGCTTCGAGGTGCTGATCGAGACCGCTCTGGGCATGGCCAACGTGGAGGCGATCGCCACGTCGTCGAAGCGCCTGGAAGCCATGTCCTTCGGTGTCGCCGACTACGCCGCCTCGACCCGCGCCCGCTCCACCGTCATCGGCGGCGTCAACAAGGACTTCTCGGTGCTCACCGACAAGGACGAGGCCGGCAATCGCGAGACCCATTGGCAGGATCCCTGGCTGTTCGCCCAGAACCGCATGCTGATCGCCTGCCGCGCCTACGGCCTGCGCCCGATCGACGGCCCGTTCGGCGACTTCTCCGATCCGGACGGCTACACCTCCGCTGCGCGCCGCTGCGCCGCTCTCGGCTTCGAAGGCAAGTGGGCGATCCACCCCTCGCAGATCGATCTCGCCAACGAGGTGTTCACCCCCTCGGAAGCCGAAGTCACCAAGGCCCGCCGCATCCTCGAAGCCATGGAAGAGGCCGCCAAGGCCGGCAAGGGCGCCGTGTCGCTGGACGGCCGCCTCATCGACATCGCCTCGATCCGCATGGCCGAGGCGCTGATCGAGAAGGCCAACGCGATGTCGGCCAGCTGATCGGGTCGCTTCGTAGACATCGCTAAGCAGGACGGCCGCTTCCGAAAGGGGCGGCCGTCCTCGCTTTAGGCCTGAAATGTCCTATCGTCCGCAGCGTATCGCCGGGAGAACAGGCGCCGGGGCTACGTCTTCCCCCTAGGGCAGGACAGCCAAACGGCTCCGATCTCGTCGATCGAAAGGGAGAAACCACCATGCATGTGACCATCGAAGACGCTCACAAGGCCATCGAGGCCGCCCGCGCCAAGGCTGTCGAGCTCGACACCCAGATGTGTATCGCGGTCGTCGATTCCGGCGGGAACCTGAAGGCGTTCTACCGGATGGACGGGGCCTGGGTCGGCTCCATCGACATCGCCCAGAAGAAGGCCAAGACCTCGGTTTTCTTCGGCATGATGACCGGTCAGATCGGCCAGTTGTCACAGCCCGGCGGCCCGCTCTTCGGCATCGAGCATTCCAATGAAGGCCTGATCACCTTCCCCGGCGGCATCCCGATCGTCGACAAGGACGGCGAGATGTCCGGCGCCATCGGCGTCAGCGGTTCGAGCGTCGAAAACGACCACGCGGTGGCTCTGGCCGGCGCCAGCGCCGTCGGCGCGACCGAGCTGCCCGCCCACCCCTGGCGGACCTGAACCGGCGAAACCGACGACGCGCATCGGGTGCACCGCACGCGATGAATACCGTCGGTTAAGCATGCGCGCCCTATCACGGTCGCATCACCCCGAGCCGTGACAGGAGCGCCGATGACCCGGGACCAACTCGCCGCCGAACTGAAGCGCATGGCCAATGCGCAGGTCGCCGACATCGAGCGTGCGGTCAAGGACGGCCACCGGACCATCGCCCTCAACGAACTGGCGGATCTGAACCGCCAGTTGAAGGCCTTGGCCGCAGCCGTGAAGGCCCGGCCCGTCGTACGGGCCTGACACGATGGCGTCGGACGCGAGACCGCTTCAGTAGCGCGGATCGCGTCCACGTCCCTCCAAGGGCGGCTCTTCGGACAGTCGCTCCTCGCCGGCGAGACCCTCCGCAGGGGGCTCGCCGCCGACGTAACCACGCTGATCCGGACGAGCCTCGTCAGCAAAGGGAACTTCCCGAGGTGGAATCGGAGGCCGCCGGTAAGGCCTCGGCTCACCGTATCCACCCTCCGGCACGCGCTCGGATCTGAAGCGGTCCGGATGCTCCTCGCAGATCCTCACCCGCTTGATGATTTCCTCTCTCTCCGGCGTGATCCGGCGTCGGATGACGGTCCGGCACGGCTCCGCGAGGCGAGACGGTTCGCGCCCGGGGCGGTAATCCTCGACAGGGGGAGGGGGTAGCCGTTCTCTGGAGAACTCTCGAGGCGATCCATAGGGCTCTGGGAAATCGGCGGCGAGCGCAGGGACGCTGCAGAGCGCCAGGGCTAGGAGGCCGCTGAAGATAGGCGGCCTACGGCGCGTAGCGACGGACAGGAACGGGTTTGCAGCCACGGAACGTCTCCGGAGAGATGACCGCCCCCGCCATGGGTATGCGGCACAGGATCATCCTGCAGCCGAGCCGCTGAACCAGAGCAGACGCCACCACTCGGAAAGTATTCATCTGGACGCGCGCCGCGATGGCGCCAACGACCGGCTTGCCTCGACGCTCAACTTTCGCCGTCGGCGGCTTTCTGCTTCTCCACCTCGGGCGCGACCTGCCCGAAGTTGAGGACGGCGACCAGGGCGGTCCCGCCGAACACGTTGCCGAGAAGAGTCGGAATGAAGAAGCGCGAGACGTAATCGCCCATCGAGGCATGGCCGCTGAAGACGAGATAGAACGTGTCGACGGATCCGGCCACGATATGGGCGAGGCCGCACATCGACACGAGCCAGGTCATCAGGATGACGATGAACGGCGCCGCCGAGCCGGTGGCAGGCAGCATCCACACCATCAGGGCGATGAGCCAGCCCGCGAACACAGCCTTTATCAGAGTCGTCCAGAACGCCGACTCGATCGTATGGTGGCTGATCGCGGCAAAGGCGGTGTGGATCTCGGATGCGAACGCATCCGAATAGGCTAGGACCGCGGCGATGGCAGCGGTGGCGACCATGTTGCCGGCCAGAACGATGCCCCACAGGCGCAGGACGCGCATGAGGGTGGCGACGCTCCGGTCATGAAGCAGAGGCAGAATCGGCGTCAGCGTGTTTTCGGTGAAGAGTTGCTGGCGGCCGAGGACGACGATGAGGAAACCGGTCGCGTATCCCAAGCTGGTGATGAGTCCGGCCCATTGAGCCTCCGGGAGATGAGCCTTCAGCACGCCGGGGACGATGAGCGAGAAGCCCATGGTCAATCCTGCGGCGAAAGCCGAGAGGAACAGCGCCCCGCCCGTGCGCCGAAGCTCCTCGTCACCCTCCCGGCGGATCACCTCGTGTAGGATGAAGGCGTCGGGCCGCAGGCCTTCCGCTACGGATTCCTCCCGCTCGACCGCCTCATCCCGCGTGGAGCCTTCGTCTCGCTGCCCCATTCGAGGGACCTCCTGAAAACGGGCTCTATTCCCGCCTTCGACAAGGAAGCCATGGACTCAGGCGACGGTTCCGTCCTTGAGCCGGGCGACGAGGGAATGGACATCTGCCTTCGCCCTCGCCACCGCTTCGGCATCTTTTCCGCGCACTACGATGCGATTGGCGAATCCCTGCTGCGTCATCGACGGATAGGAGCCGATGGATACGCCGTCATGGACCTTGGCGATCTCGGCCAGGGCCGAAGCGTAATTGCCTTCGGGCAGGTTGCCGGCCTCGATCGTCTCCGACAGCACGCGCGCGCCGGTCTCGAGGGTAGGGCCGATCTCGTCGAGCATGGCCTGCATGATCGCCGGCACGCCGGCCATGACGAACACGTTGCCGATGCGAAAGCCCGGCGCCTTCGAAATCGGGTTGGCGATGAGATCGGCACCCGCCGGAATGCGCGCCATGCGCAGCCGGGCCTCGTTGAGATCTTCCGGCTTGTGGCGCTCAAGCAGCATTGCCTTCGCGCGCGGATCGACATCGATGGTCACGCCGAAGGCGGCGGCCACGCAATCGGCGGTGATGTCGTCATGGGTCGGGCCGATCCCGCCGGTGGTGAAGAGGTAGGTGTAGCGGGTCCGAAGGGTATTGACCGCGTCGACGATCTCTTCCGCCTCGTCCGGGACGATACGGACCTGCCGCAGGTCGATGCCGACGGCCGTACAATAATCGGCAATGGTGCCGATATTCCGGTCTTTGGTGCGGCCGGACAGGATCTCGTCGCCGATCACCAGAATGGCGGCGGTGATGGTAGGGGAAGTGGGGGAAGTCATCGTGGTCCGTGGCGAGCGCGAGGCGGTGATACCCCTGACCTAGCGCGACGATGCCGAACTGACCATGGCGGGCTCCCTGGCCTGCGTCGGCGCCAGCTGATAGGCGCACGGCGTCGTAGCCGTTTCGCGTGCCATTCCCGTCAGGAGGTCCTGCCGATGAGATTCCCCGGTCCGCTGATCGAGGGCCGGCTGGTCCGACGTTACAAGCGTTTTCTCGCCGATATCGAAGTGGCGGATGGCAGCCTCGTCACGGCGCATTGCGCCAATCCCGGCGCGATGCTCGGCCTCAACCAACCCGGTTCGCGCGTCCTCCTTTCCGCTTCGACAAACCCGGCGCGTAAGCTCGGCTTTTCGTGGGAACTGGTGGAAGCCGACTTGCCCGGCGGCCTGCAATGGGTCGGCATCAATACGATGCGTCCGAACGCGCTGGTCGCGGAGGCCTTCGCCGAAGGTCGCCTCGCACCACTTTCGGAATACGCTTTCCTGCGCCCCGAGGTGCGTTACGGACGCGCCAGCCGGGTCGATTTCCTGGCGACCGGGGAGGGCGTGCCACCCTGTCATGTGGAGGTGAAGAACTGCCACCTTCTGCGCCAGCCGGGCCTCGCCGAATTTCCCGACTGCGTGGCCGCCCGCAGCGCGCGGCATATGGACGATCTCACGGAGGTCGTCGCTCAGGGCGGGCGCGCGATGCTGATCGTCGTGGTGCAGATGCAGGCAGACCGGTTCGATGTGGCCCGCGATCTCGATCCGGCCTTCGACCGTGCCTTCACCGCCGCCATGGCGGGCGGAGTCGAAATCCATGCCTATCGCTGCCGGATCGACCCGACCGAGGTCACCATAGCGGAAGCGATTCTCGTGGTTTCGCGGCTATCCGGCGGGTGATCGATCGGCGCGTCGGTGGGTCGCGCGATTTCATGGGGCCATCGGCGGATTTCGTGCCATGCTCCCAGCCCTACGACCCAAGGAGACGATGATGGCGACTGAGAAACCACGCGGTGGCCGCGAAGCGAAGAAGCCGAAGAAGCCCGTCGTCAAGACGATCGCCGCTGCCCCCTCCACCAAGGGCACCGTAAGCATCGGCGCCAAGAAGTAAGACCCACAGCCCCGTCAGGCCGGCTATACGCCGCCTGGCGTGGCTTTCGGGCCGGGATCTGGCAAGGTTCGGCCAAGTTCGAGAAGTACGATTTCCGGCGGCACCCCGATACGGATCGGGACGCGGCTCACGCCGAACCCGCCGGACACGATCATGTGCCGTCCCTCATCGACCACATGGCCGTAGGAAAGGTCCTTGCCACGCACGAAGGGTACGAGCGGCGAGGCACCGAAAAACCGGATCTGGCCGCCATGGGTATGGCCGGCCAGGGTCAGGGAGACACGCTCGGGCACACGGGGGAAGATGTAGGGCTCGTGCGCCATCAGGATGACCGGCGCATCGTCCGTGACCTGAGCCAGCGTGCCGGGGAGATCGTCCCGTCCTCGGCGATCGCCGCGCAGTAGGAACGGCTCTTGGTCCCCAAGCCCTGCGATCCAGAACGGATAGCCATCCTTTTCCAGCCGCAGAGCGATGTTCTCCATGACCGGGATGCCGCGAGCTTCCAGCACGCGCTGGGATTCGACCGGCCCACGCCGCGTCGTTTGGACGATTGTGTCGTCCCACCAATCGTGATTTCCAAGAATGGCGTAAACGCCGAGCGGCGCCCGCAGGCCGTCCACGACGCGGGCGAACTCGACCAGCGGCACCTTGCGTGTCGTCACGCTGGGACCGGATGGATAATCGCCGAGCAGCAGGATGAGATCGGGTTCGAGCCGGTTCGTCGCATCGACGATCTCGGCGATCCGGTCGAGCGGCATGGTCGGCTCGCCGACATGGAAATCGGCGAGGACAGCGACTTTCAGGCTCAACCCATGCGTCCAGCCAGGCAGAACCGGAGCGTATCGCGTCACGACGAGACGGTGGCGCGGCTCGATCACGAAGCCATAGGCGCCCGCCGAGGCCACCAGGGCCGTGCTCGCACCGATCCCGGTTAGGAGCTGCCGTCTTGTCGGCAGAATCAGCATGTCATCGTCCCCGGCGGCAGAGTCGATGCGGATCCATCGTCCCGGGGCGTCTACACATCCGGCGCAGCCAAGTTCCGATGGTTCGACGTCGGTGACCAAGCCCGTGAAGGCTTGGTCGCAATGTTTGGCCGGACGGCGTTCGTCTTAAGAAGGATTGGCCTCAGACGAGGGGCGCATCCTCGTGCTGGAAGCGGGAGAGCTGCCGACGAGCGGCAATCTTCCGGGCCGCCTCTTTGGCAGCGGATGCCGAGACGTGAACCGCTGCGGCGAGGGCGGGTAGTGCCACGGGGCGGAAACCTTCGCGATCGGTTACCAGACCGGACGCACGGGGCGTCGACGAAATGGCTGCGCGCTGGTTCTGGTCGGGGCGGGACATGGGAACGGGTCCTGTTTCGCGGTGTCGGAACGCCACCAGATCCTCGTTTGTCTGGTTGGCGATCACGCCGGTCTCTCGGGCACCCTCAAGAGGTTCGACCCGGACCGACGCTGTGCGGCACGAGATCCATATGCGGCGAAGGATCATGAACGGGAGCTTAAGGCTAGCCAGAGATGAGCAGGATAGAGTTGTCCAACATCGTTGCTGAGTGACTTTCGACACAGTCAAGGAATAGTGGAAATATAAAAAATTCAATTCTGCAGTGCAATCTAATCTCGCTCGCACTGCGAAAGATCTAGACTTTTCTGTGGCGAAGCCGCCCTAAACCACGGCCCTCAGACCTTCCGACGCGATCCAGGCCTCGGTTCGATCCAGGGCACGGGCGAGGCGGTCGAACAACGTGTCGATCTCCTCGTGCGAGATGACCAGGGGAGGGCAGACCGCGACCCGGTCACCGGCGAGGAATCGCACGATCAGGCCCTCGGCCTGCGCGAACGCGACGCAGCGGGCCGCGACGCCGGCCTTCGGCTCGTACTGACGCTTGGATGCCTTGTCGGCGACGATCTCCAGCCCACCGATGAGACCGATCCCTCGCGCTTCTCCGACAATGGGGTGGTCGGCCAAGGCCGAGAGCCGGGCCTGGAAATGAGGAGCCTTCTCCGCGACGCCTTCGACGATGCGGTCGCGCTTGTAGATCTCGATGGTCTTCAGTGCGACCGCGCAGGCGACGGGATGACCGGAATAGGTGGTGCCGTGGCCGAACGTGCCAAGCTTGGCGCTCTGCGTCACCAGAGCCTTGTAGAGCGGCTCGTCGATGCTGATGCCACCCAGCGGCATGTAGCCCGATGTCACGGCCTTGGCGAAGGACAGGCTGTCGGGCCGCATTCCCAGGGCTTCGGAACCGAACCAAGTGCCGAGCCGACCGAAGCCGCAGATCACCTCGTCGGCGATGAAGCGCACGTCGTAGCGGTCGAGAACGGCCTGGATCTTGGTGAAATAACCGGCGGGCGGGGCGATGGCGCCCCCCGCTCCCATGACCGGCTCGGCCACGAAGGCCGCGACGGTATCCGGCCCCTCGCGCAGGATCAGGGTCTCGAGTTCGTCGGCGAGGCGCTGCGAGAAGGCCTCCTCCGTCTCACCGGCCTCGGCGAAGCGGTAATGATGCGGGCAGCCCACATGCAGGAAGCCCGGCAGCGGCAGGTCCCAATCGGCATGGTTGGCCGTGAGGCCGGTCATGGAGGCGGTGGCGACCGTGACGCCGTGGTAGCCCTTGATCCGCGAGATGATCTTCTTCTTCGCCGGGCGGCCGAGAGCGTTGTTGAGATACCAGGTCAGCTTCACCTGGGTGTCGTTGGCCTCAGAGCCCGACGAGGTGAAGAAGATCTTCGATGTCGGGATCGGCATCAGCTCTTTGAGGGTCTCGGCGAGCTCGATCGCCGGATCGTGGCTGCGGCCCGAGAACAGGTGAGTGAAGGGCAGGCGCGACAACTGCTCGCTCGCCGCTTCCACCAGTTCCTCGTTGGAGTAGCCCAAAGCCGTGCACCAAAGGCCGGCCATGCCTTCGAGATAGGGCCGGCCGTCGCTGTCATAGACCCAGACCCCGTGGCCACGCTCCAGCACCAGGGGGCCGGTCTCGCGGAAGGTGGAGAGGTTGGTGTAGGGATGGATCAGCGTTTCGACGTCGCGGGTCGCGAGGTTCGAGAGCATGGGCCTGCCGTTACCTGTGGAAGCGGGCCGGTTCGGCCCCGTGTTCATGCGATGCCACACTAGCGACCCGGACCGTCGGTAGAAACCCGTCCGCACAACGCATCGCCGCCCCGTCTTTTGCACCGATTGTCCCGCGCATGCTCGATCCCGCTACTTTCGTGGCCCATCCGGCGCCAGGCCGCTTTTGCGGAACCTGCACCCTGTGCTGCAAGGTCTACGATGTTCCCGCCGTGGAGAGCGTCGCCGGCCAATGGTGCCGGCACACCAAGCAGGGCAGGGGCTGCGCCATCCATCCGACGCGGCCGGACCATTGCCGCGCCTTCCATTGTCTCTGGATGACCGAAGCCTGGCTCGGCGCCGAGTGGAAGCCGGAGAAGGCCAAGATGGTGCTGGCGCTCGATCCGGTGACGAAGAACATGAACGTCCAGGTCGATCCCGGCCAACCGAACGCGTGGCGGCGCGAGCCGTATTACGCACAGTTGCGGCGCTGGGCCGCCGCATCGCTGGCGCAGGACCGCCTCGTCCTCGTCCATCTCAACAAATCCACCACCGTCATCCTGCCGGATCGTGACGTCCCCCTCGGCGTGTTCGAGCCTGGCGACAGGATCGTGCGGCGGGCTCGCGCTGGAACCTTCGACGTCGAGAAGGTGGGAGCCAGCGCGTGAGCGCGACGCGTCCCCGCCGTCTCGCCGGCATCCTGTTCGACAAGGACGGCACGCTCATCGATTTCGACCGGACCTGGGGGCCAGCGGCCCATGCGGTCATGAATTGCCTGTCCGGGGGCGACCGTACCCGCTTGGAAGACCTGATGGCGGTGAGCCATTACATCGAGGAGGAGCGACGCTTCCTGCCGACCTCGCCCCTCATCGCCGGCTCGTCCGCCGCCTATGGGCCGCTTTGGGCGAAAGTTCTCGGCCGGCCTGCCGGACCTGATCTCTATGGAGAGATGGACCGGCTGTTTCGCCGCGAAGGGCTGGCGCATCTATGCCCGATCGGTGATCCGGCCGGGATGGCACGCTATCTCGTCGGTGCCGGCTACGCGCTCGGCATCGCCACCAACGATGCCGAAGCCTCGGCGCGGGCGCAGGCTGATGCCCTCGGCCTGACACCCCATCTCTCCTACGTCGCGGGCTACGATTCCGGGCATGGGTCCAAGCCGGAACCCGGCATGGTCAGCGCCTTCGCCGCGCAACTCGGCGTCGCCCCGTGCCGCATCGCCATGATCGGCGATTCGCCTTACGACCTCGTCGCCGGACGCGCGGCCGGTGCCGTGACCGTCGCCGTTCTGAGCGGACCCATGGGGGATGCAGCCCGCGAGATCATGACGCCGCTCGCCGATCATGTGGTCGCCTCGATCGGCGATCTCGCCGATTTGCTCGCTAGGATCGCCGATCAGGCACGAGCGAGCGAAGCCGGGTCGCAACCTAGACGGTAAGTGAGGCCTTCACCGATCCGGTCGCCCCGGATGGAAGGGGAATATTTACCCGGAAACGTCACATCTGCCCATGTCGCTTCCCGACGACAGGCCCGGCCTATCCGGCCACTTCGGCGAAGGCGGCAGGACGCTGTCTTTCGCCGGCGATTTCACCAGCCTGAAGGCCGGCTGGGTCGAGGGGGCGATCGAAGCGGGCCTGCGAGCGGCCCGGCAGATCGACCCGCTGGTCCAGGCGGAAGGCCGCCCGGTGATCCGTCAGAGGCTCTGACGGAGGGACACCGAAGTAACTCAGCCGCTGGAATCGGCGCGGGCAACGTCGCGCCATTTCAACACAAGCTGCTCGAAAGCCGCGATATCGTCCGGAGGCAGCGTCCCGAGGGTACGGGCGACATAGGCTTTCTGCGCGGAAATCCCACGGGCTGCGATCTCCGTACCCGCCGGGGTAAGGTGGAGCGCATGCGAGCGCCGGTCACCCGGGATGGCGTGGCGCTCGACGAAACCGGCCTGGACGAGGCGGTCGATCAGGCCTGAGACATTGCCCTTGGTGACGTAGAGCCGCGCGGCGAGATCCTGCTGTGTCAGCCCCTCGCGTTCGGTGAGGGTCGAGAGGACGTCGAATTGCGGAATGGAGAGCCCGAGGCCGCGCAGCTCGGTCGCCATCGCGGCGGTCACCCTCCGGTTGAGGCGGATGAAGCGGAACCAGACCCGCAGCGGGTCGTCCGATCGAGCATCGGTCACGGGATTTCCGGTCGCTGCGGTAAAGCTCATGTCGACGCCGCTATAGCAGAAGCAGGCGGCATCGAAAGCACGACGTAACTCGCGGGTGGCGTCGCCATGCGAGGCCCGGTAAAGCTCATCGCTCAGGCGCGCGGGCACGACCTCCCTGCGGCGCGGCGATCTCCCGGACAGCGATTTCATCCGTATCATGCGTCGTTCGCTTATCGAGGAGCCCATCACCCGCGCCGGTCCGCTCTCGCGCGGAACGGCGATCCTGTCGGTCCTCGTCACCCTGTTCGCCCTCGTTCTGGTGCGTGATCCGCGGGCGGAAGAAGGGCCCGCGCTGGTCACGCTCGGGTCCGGCCTATTCCTGGCGGTCCTGGCGATCGGCTTTGCCCTCTTCGCCTTCGTCCGGGTGTGGCGCGAGGGTGCGCGCGGTTTGGGCGGAGCGATCGCGGGTCTCTTCCTCGCGGTGATACTCCTCGGATATCCGGGCTTCGTCGGGCTGCGCAGCCTGCGCCTTCCCGCCATCACCGACGTCACCACTGATACCGAGAACCCACCGGCCTTCTCGCGCTCGCATGCCGCCTTCGCCGCCCGCGAAGGGCATTATCCTCCCGATCCCGGGCCGGAAGCGCGAACGGCACAGCGCGCCACCTATCTGCAGGTCGCCCCACTTACCCTCGACCTCGACGCCAACGCCGCGTTCGAGCTGGCTCGCAAAGCAGCGGTGAACCGTAAATGGCAGATCGTCGAGGCGATCCGCCCCGGTGGCAGGATCGGCAATGGCCGGATCGAGGCTGTGACGCGCGGCCTCATCCTCAACCTCGCCAGCGACATCACGGTGAGAGTGCGACCGCGGGCGGACGGAGCCCGGATCGACGTGCGTTCGGCGTCCCGCATCGGCGACCGCGATTTCGGCGCCAATGCCGACACCATCCGGGCCTATCTCGACGAGGTCGCGAACCTCGCCATCGCCGTCAAGTGAGTGGTCAGGCCGGCGCGTAGACACCTTCCAGCCTGGCCGGACCATCGGTCACGATGAGCCCGCGCTCCACCAGGTCTTCCAGATGGGCGAAGACGGATAAAGCCGCAGCGCCCTGCAGGGCCGGGCTCAGGCCCTGATAGATCGTGCCGACGATGGAGCGGATGTCGCGGTCGCCCGCCTCGATCCGGCTGCGGATAGCATTTTCGCGCTGGCGCCGATGGGCGGCGAGGCCCCGGACGAAGCGCCGCGGATCGCGGACCGGGCCGCCATGGCCGGGCCAATAGATTGTCTCGTCACGTCCGCGCAAAGCCTCGAGCGACGCCATGTAGGCACGCATCGATCCATCGGGTGGCGCTACGATGGTGGTGGACCACGCCATGACGTGGTCGCCCGAGAACAAGGTCGCCTCCTCCGGCAGGGCGAAGGCGAGATGGTTCATGGTGTGGCCGGGCGTTTCGACCGCCTGAAGCGTCCAGCCCGGCCCCTCGAGCGTGTCGCCCTCTCCCATCTGACGGTCGGGTCGGTGGTCCCGGTCGGCGCTGGCGTCGAGATGCGGAAACTCGCCCTCCGCCAGATCCCTCGCGGCGCGATGCGGCCCGCAACCGATGATGGGCGCACCCGTCTCCGCTTGCAGCAGGCGCGCGCCGGGGGAGTGGTCGCGATGGGTATGGGTGACGACGATGGCAGTGAGCCGCTCCCCGGCGATGGAGGCGATCAGAGCCGCTACGTGACCGGAATCGGCCGGACCCGGATCGATGATCGCGACCTCGCCCCGTCCGACGATGTAGCTGCAGGTGCCGCTGGACGTGAACGGGCTGGCATTGGGACAGATCCGCCGGCGTACCAACGGCGAGAGGCTCACCGTCTCGCCGTTTGCCGGCGCGGCGCCGTCGAAATGCGGATCCGTTCGTGCCTCGCCGTCGTCACTGGTCTTGGTCATGCGGCACCCGGAACGATCACACTCTCGTCCGGCCCTACGCCATAGCGGACCGAGCCACAACGCACCCCGAGCTGTCCCTGAGACCGGTCTCAGCGCGTGAAAGGCGAGGACACCACGACGCGGACGTCGGCGAAGCCCGCCGCACGGTCCTGTCCTCGCTGGACTTCACCGAAGCCGCCTGTCCCCGCCGTGGTACCCACCTGGGCCAGCCGGACGCGCGGCGCGCCGTCAAACGCCCGCCCGGCCTGCCGAGTATCCCCACCGGAGGCGCGGGCATCCGCCTCTCGCCGGACGACGTCGATCTTGCGGCCGATCAGGCGACGCTCATGGCGGGACAGGATGCCCGTCTCGCGGAAATCCACCATCGTGAAGCCACCAGGCCGCGTGGAGACCACGACACGGGCACTCGATGGGGTTGCGACCACGTCGCCCACCCGCGCAGTCAGATCGCGTTCGATCGGCAGCGGCGTCGCCGCCACGCCTTCGAGCTGGCAGGAGCATTGGTCGACGAGCTTCCTGCGGTAGAGAAGGGCGACCTTGAGAACTCGGTAGGGCTGCCCGTCGAGGCTGACGGCCCGGTCCAGTTCGTTCTGCCGGGCGCCGAGCGTGTAGAGGCTGGTTGCCGCGTTGGGGCAGGCCGCCGCACAGGCTGCCTCGTGAAGAGGAATGTCGGCGCGCGAGGCCAGCCGCCCGAGCGGAAACAGGTAGCCGTCGCAAGCCCGGACGCAGACCGTACGGGCCCCGAGCGCCGAGGCGACCAGGCCAGCCGATGACGAGCGGCTCTTCCGATCAGCGGATGGCCGGTCGAGGCGCATCATGCGAGGCGTGTGACGAGGCGGGGCGGGCCTCGTGATACCGTTGGTATCGGGCAGGGACGCATAGCGCGGACGCGCCGGGCGCGGCACGGGAACGGGTTCCGGCCGGATCCTTACGGCCGGTCCGCGGAAGATGTCCTCGAAGAAGCTGAAGATACCCCCCTGCTCGGAGGCCCGAACGAGGCTCGATCCGGCGACGACACCGCCGATGCCGAGGATCACGCCCGCCATAAGAGGGCCGACGACTCGCTGACGCGGCGCAATGGCCGTCCTCGCGACATGTGGGTATGCGACCCGCATCGCTTCCTCATCCTTCAGTAACCATCCGGTAGGACGTGCGTCCTGCCTAGGCTGGAGGAGAAGGGCTTCGCAACGGGGCAGACCACCGAGCCGCATGAAACCTTTGGTTGAGTTGACGCCTCCCAGGTCGCGAGAAGACGTCCCGCGGCACGGCGTTTTGAGCACGCCATGAACACACGCTGCCACACCGGTGGAGACGGAGACGCCCCCGCTATCTTAGCCTTTGTTTTCCATTATAGCCGATGCTATATGGCTCGCAGGGTGCAGTGCGGCATTCGTGATTCGGCTCGTCGGAAAACGCGGTATGGACAGGCTCAACGAGGATCGGGCGTGGCGCTTCAGCCGCGACACGCAGGAACAGCCGAGCCTCGGTCGCATGAACGGCAGCGTACCGGTTCTCGCGAACGGGAGCTGGCTGCGACGCCTGCTGGCCTTCCTGGGCCCCGGCTACATGATCTCCGTCGGCTACATGGATCCGGGAAATTGGGCCACCGACATCGCGGGCGGTTCGCAGTTCGGCTACACGCTTTTGGCCGTCATCCTGCTTTCCAACTTGATGGCGATCGTGCTGCAGGCCCTCTCGGCCCGTCTCGGCATCGCCACCGGCCGCGACCTCGCCCAGGCCTGCCGTGATCATTATCCACGGCCCGTCAGCTTCGTCCTATGGATCGCCTGCGAAGCCGCCATCGTCGCCTGCGACCTGGCCGAGGTCATCGGCACTGCCATCGCCCTCAAGCTGCTGTTCGGCATCCCTCTCGTCATCGGCGCGATCATCACCGCCCTGGACGTCTTTCTGATCCTGCTCCTCATGCGCCGCGGGTTTCGCGCGCTCGAAGCGTTCGTCATCGCGCTGCTGCTGGTGATCTTCGTATGCTTCGGCATACAGATCGCCCTGGCCGCGCCTCCGGTCCAGGCCGTGCTCGCGGGCTTCATCCCCTCGTCGCAGATCGTCACCAATCCGGCCGCGCTCTACATCGCCATCGGCATCATCGGCGCGACCGTGATGCCGCATAATCTCTACCTGCACTCGTCCATCGTACAGACGCGAGCCTATCCACGTACCGAGGAGGGGCGTCGCGGCGCCCTGCGGTTCGCGGTCACGGATTCGACCATCGCGCTGATGCTGGCGCTCTTCGTCAATGCCGCGATCCTGATCATGGCCGCCTCGGTGTTTCATGCCACCGGGCGAACGGACGTGCAGGAGATCGAGCAGGCTTATGAGCTGCTGTCGCCGTTGCTGGGGGCCGGCATCGCCTCCACCTTGTTCGCCGTGGCGCTGCTCGCTTCGGGACTCAACTCCACCGTCACCGCGACGCTGGCCGGCCAGATCATCATGGAAGGCTTCCTGCGCCTGCGTATTCCCGACTGGGCTCGGCGCCTGATCACGCGCGGCATCGCCATCGTGCCGGTCGTGATCGTGACGGGACTCTACGGGGAAGAGGGCACGGCCCGATTGCTGGTGCTGAGCCAAGTCGTTCTGTCGATGCAATTGCCCTTCGCCGTCATCCCCCTGGTCCGCTTCGTATCGGACAAGCAGAAGATGGGTGCGCTCGTCATTCCCGCTTGGCTGAAAATCCTCGCCTGGGTGATCGCCGCGATCATCGTGGGCCTCAACGTCAAGCTTCTGGTGGATACCGTCAGCGGCGCCTGAACCAAGTCAGTCATCGCCGGTCTTCTTGAGGGAAGGGCGGAGTACAGCGTTTCCGACCGTTACCGACCGGGCTGCCCAGCGGGCCCGGACGCAAAAACTTTATCTAAAAACATAGCATAGGCTATACTATCGAGGTCAGGCGTCGATGATCAGCAGAAGGGCTTTTCGGAGGTGGCGGGTGGGATTGGTGGGCACTTTCGCCGTGAACCTCGCTTACCCGATCGCCTCGCCCGCTTGGTCGGAACCCTCGGCGACAGGAGCCCTAGACGATCGCCCGGCGCAGTCCGCCGCTCTGGACGACGACCGACCGCCCTCGATCCAACCCTCACTCGGTACATTCGGCGATCCCGGCGGATTCCGCCGAATGCTGGCGCCGCGCGGCATCACCTACAACCTGCTTTATACGAACGAGGTTCTGGGCAACGTCAGCGGCGGGGTGAGGCAAGGGCCGATCCATGCCGGCAAGTTCGAGGCGGCGATCAGCGTCGATCTCGACCGGTTTGCCGGTTGGAGGGGCTGGAGCGCGTTCGCCAACGTCTTCCAGATCCACGACACGGGCGGCCTGCGTGATCGCAGCTTTCATCGCCTGATCACGGTGAGCAATATCGAAGCCTATCCCTCGACACGCCTTTCAGAACTCTGGCTGGAGCATGCCTCGGAGGACCAGCGCTTCAACTTTCGGATTGGGCAACTCGTGGCGGATGGCGAGTTCTTCGCCTCCGAAACCGGAAAAATCTTCCTGAGCAACGATTGGCCGACCATCACCGGAGCGAACCTACCAAGTGGCGGCCCTGCCTATCCCCTATCGACTCCCGGACTTCGGATGCGCTGGACGCCCAACGCCTCAATGAGCGGGCTTATTGCGGTGTTCAACGGCGACCCCGGCGATCAGGCCAGCGTCAACCGGACCGGATTGAATTTTCGCCTGAACGATCCGCCGCTGCTGATGGGCGAGATCCAGCTTCGTGCAGTACCCGGCCCGAGCGGGCTCACTCGAAGTGTGAAACTCGGAGGATATGAGCATTTCGGGCGTTTCGACGATTACCGCTACGACCGGAGTGGGCTTTCCCTGGCGAGCATCCATAGCAGCGGATCACCGCGCCGACATGGTGGAACGAGCGGCGCCTATGCGGTGATCGACGCGCAACTCTACCGACCGGAGGGCGCTGATCAGGCCGACGGCGTGGCCGTTTATGCCCGCCTATCCGGCAGCCCGTCGGACCGGAACCTCATCGGCCTTTGGGCGGATGGCGGCATCGTTTTCTCGGGGATGGTGCCCGGCCGGCCGGAAGACACCTTCGGCCTCAGCTTCATCTACGCGCGTATCGGCAACCATGCCCAGCGCTACGACCGGGACCGATTGTCTTTCGACACTGACTTCCACCCGGTCCGCAGCTACGAAGCCTCTATCGAACTGACATATCAAGCAGTAGTGGTGCCCGGTTGGACGATCCAACCGGATATCCAGGTCGTCATCAATCCCGGCGGGGGTATCGCAGACCCCACGCGCCCGAACCAACGGGTCAAAGGTGGCGTGGTGCTCGGACTACGCTCCACACTCACCTATTGAGCGCACTGTATCAGCGCCGATCGTTGCGACGGACGCGGACCGGTACGGGCTGGGGAGCAGGCGACCCATTTTCGATCGCCTCTACGACTCCGCGAGCGGCCGCAGCGACCGCATCGAGAAGGCGTCGTGCAAGGGATGCGGCCAGCGACTCTCTCATCAGAATGTATCCGTGTTCGGGAACAGGTGACGAACGCTACATCGGACACCGGGTTCCACATCAGCGTCAACCACTATGTGGGTCGTCACTCCCGAAACCGACAAGAGTCTCGCCGATATGACGCATGTGAGCACTGCGCTGGGCAACGGATCGTCTCGGCGCAATCCGGGCCAGGACGATGTTCGGATCTTTTCCAGGGTGCGTCGGCGTGTCTGTCTGCGCTTCCGCGACCCGCTGGTTTCGCCTCGGTAACCAATCGTGACCGCTTTGTGTCAAAGTCAGGAACCGGTCGGATAACTTGGCGTTATTGATGTCATGAGGTCGCGGCACAGGTCGCACCAGCTTCACAAGGATCGAGACCATGCTTGGTTGGGCTGTAACATTTCTCGTCGTGGCCCTCGTGGCCGCTCTGCTTGGTTTTGGTGGTATTGCCGGCACCGCGATGGAAGCCGCAAAGCTCGTCTTCTTTGTCGCCATCGTTCTGTTCGCCATCTCGGCCGTCATTGGCCTGATGCGCGGCCGCTCGCCGACACTCTGACGATTGGACGTGTCGGTGCAGTCAGACCGACAACCCAGACACCAAGAAAGCCGCCGGATCGCTTCGGCGGCTTTTCTACGAAGCGAAGACCATCACACACTCCACCCGTGCCGGTGCACACTTTAGCGCTGAGGCAGGTGAGTTAGATTATTTTTCATCGAAGGGCTGACCGGAGGCATCGTCCATCCGGGCGATGAGATCTCGAAAGCGATCCGGAACGGGTTGCTGGACAATCGTGTCGTACATGGCACGCAGATGCATGCCGATCCGTTTCTGGGTGAGGTCACTCAGGCTGTGATTTTCGGGGCTATGTAGTTTCGGCTCACGTTCCAGCTCCAATCGCGTCTCCGCCAGGGAGATGCGGACCGTTTCGTCCTCGTCCATTCGGTTATCCCCTTGATGCCACGCGGTGGCATCGCCGCGATTGTTTTGCGGCTTGACATAAGTCATGGCTGCACCTGCAACGCAGCGCGATACAAACGGTTCCGGGCTCGCGGAACACAGCCCATCGAACCGCGTTATGGCGGTGGCGACCATAAAGAACGGCAGTGCCAAGGGGATCTAATGTCGACAGCTCAACTCGTCGTGCAACATCTGCCGTATCTGCGCCGCTACGCGCGGGCACTGACCGGCAGCCAAGTCGCCGGCGATGCATATGTGGCCGCCACGCTGGAAACGCTCGTCAACGAGCCGGACACGCTCGGACGCAGCACCAACGTCAAGGCGGACCTTTTCCGGGTCTACACCCGCATCTGGAATTCCCTATCGGTCAACGGCCAGAGCGATCAGGTTCAGCATGATCTACCGGCCGAAGTTCGGCTGGGGCAGATCACCCCGCTGCCGCGTCAGGCGTTCCTGCTGTCGTGCCTCGAAGGCTTCTCCGAAGAGGACGCTGCGGTGATCCTCGAAGTCGACGTGACGCAGGTGCGTGACCTCGTCGACGAAGCGGGACGCGAACTGGCGGCCGACATGGCCACGGAAATCCTCATCATCGAGGACGAGCCGCTCATTGCCATGGACCTGGAAGCCCTGGTCGAAGGGCTCGGCCACAACGTCATCGGCGTCGCCCGGACACGGACCGAAGCGATCAAGATCGCATCCGAGGGATCGCGTCCTGGTTTGATCCTCGCGGACATTCAGCTTGCCGATGGCTCTTCGGGGCTCGACGCGGTGAACGATCTGTTGAAGACGTTCGAGGTGCCGGTGATCTTCATCACCGCCTATCCCGAGCGCTTCCTCACCGGCGAGCGGCCCGAGCCCGCCTTCCTGATCGCCAAGCCGTTCCAGCCCGCCAACGTTTCGGCGGTGATCAGCCAAGCCCTGTTCTTCCAGCAGAGCGCCCGTCGCCGCGAGAAGACCGCCTGATCGTCCGACAGTCACAGACATCACCGGTGAATCAGAAAGCCCCGATCCTCGATCGGGGCTTTTCCGTTTTCGCTCGGTCAGCCGATCAATAAAAACGGGCCGGACGAATGTCCGACCCGTGAAAAGTTTCCGGCCAATGCACAAGGGGAATGCGGGGGGAGGACCAGGCGGCCGGGTGATTTGGTAACGAACGTGATGCAACAGGGTTCCAAAAAATGCGACTTCGGCCATTTTTGTCACGCGCGTGGTTTTCACGCCACGCGCCTTAACGGGAGGTACCCTGGTCCCGAAAAAATGTTTGCAACAACGAGCCCGTCGTTTACTGGCCGTAAAGTTTTTAGATCAGTCAAGGAACTCGCGACGATCAGGTCGCGTTGTCCAGCATCCTGTCAAGCTCCGCTTGGAGATTACGACAATGCTTCGGTCTGGATTGATCCTGAGTGTCGGTGGACCGGCTGCCCTCCTGACGATGCTTGTCTTGCCGGTCGTTCAGCGCGAAGCAGACCGCTGGTTGCATCCCGTTGCGACGAGCCAGCAGGCTCCCGCGAGCTTGACGCCGGCCATCATTCACTCACCGGCGCAGATCGGTGGAAGCGACATCGCCGTGCTCCGTGTGACGACGGCGGTCTCGAATGAGCGCAGGGCACCGGCGTTCTCGTCGGACCAGGATACCGTTTCAACGGAAAAGCCCGTGCTGAAGCCTCGCAGAACCATGAGGGATGGCTGTGAGGGAGCAATCAGCTCTTTGGCCGGCCCGGAAGCACGCCGCATGATCCCAGGCCGCTGCATCGCGTAAGCAACAGACCGACACTGAACGTCGAGACCCGCAAGCCCTTCGTTGATGACGGAGGGCTTTTTACTGTTGCGCCTAAAACGGCGGACGAATTAGATATTCGGTCGCCTCAAACAAGAAAGGCGCGCACCGGATCTCGGTACGCGCCTTGTCTCTTCCAACAAATGGAGTTTAGTCTTCGCCGGACCGGCCGGGTGTGGTCGACTGACCGCCCTTGCGTCCCGCGGACGAAGCAAGCTCGCGATCCTGAGAAAACGATCGCTTTTCCGCCGGAACACTCCGTCCACCTTTGCTCGCGATCTCGCGTTGCCGCTCCAGATCCATCGATGCAAAACCTCGCTTTGAGGTAGAATTTCCTGATGCCATCAGCGCCTCCTCAGCATGTGGTTCTCGAAGATGACAACCTTCGCCAATATCGATGGTTCCTCGGCCAACCTTGCTGAAGACAAATGCCTGCCGCCATTTAATCCATGCCGGCTGGTCATTGCGAGAAAGCGCCTGGATACCGCGACAACCCGCCTCAGATGCAACGAATCATCGACGGTGACGTATGTCAGCGCGCGAGGCCGCCCCTCTTCGCCGTGAGAATACACGGGGCTGGACAATGCCTGGGCAAACCGCATGGATGCGCGGGATGAAGGCGCCCATCGGTCGGCGTCTTCCGCCGGAGCGCTCAGAATGGTCGTCCCATCATGACCCTCGACACCGAGGTCTCGTCACTCCGACAGGTGCCGCTCTTTCGCGGAGTAGAACCGTCCCGCCTGAAGCTCCTGGCCTTCACCAGTGAGCGGGTGCATTTCGAAGCGGGGCAACAGCTCTTCGCCCGCGGCGATGTGGCGGATGCCGCGTATCTCATTCTCGACGGTTCAGCCGCCGTCACCATCGACGGGCCGTTCGGCCCATTCCGGCTCGCCCTTCTCGGGTCGAACGCGTTGGTCGGCGAAATGGGCATCCTGGCCGACCAGCCGCGCTCTGCCACCGTGCAGGCCGACACAGCGATCACCGCCTTGCGGATCGACAGGACGGTGTTCCTCGAATTGCTGGCTCAGTTTCCGCAAATCAGCATCGCGGTGATGCGTGAACTCGCCCTGCGTCTCGAACATACGAACCAGCAGCTGGCGGAACGGCGCAGCTGAGGCAGCACCGTCAATCCGTCGGATAGGTGATGAATTCCATCAACGAACCATCGGGGTCGCGAAAATAAACGCTGATCCCCGTACCGGCGGCGCCATTGCGCTCGACAGGACCGAGTTCGACGGGGACGCCCTTCGCCGCGAGATGCGTGAGCGCGTCGTCGATGGACCCCGACCACCGAAAGCAAAGATCGCTGCCGCCCGGCATCACCGGACGTTCGGCCAGCGGAGTCGGCGACAGGCCGGGGCCGTGGACGTTCAATTGAACGCCGCCGAACCGATAGGCGAAGCCCTTCCCGCGAGCGATCACCTCCGCGCCCAGCACGTCGCGATAGAAGGCAGTCGAGCGCTCCCAATCGGAGACGTGGATGACGCAATGGTCGAGATGAATCGCCGGCGCGAGGTCGGCGAGGGGCTCGTCGACCTCGGTCGTGGTGAAGGTTTGCGTATCGGCCATCGCGTCGTCTCGGTTTCCGGCGGCCCTGCCGCATCGGGGTCGAGCATGCCCCGCCCGGCCCGGCGGAGCAACGCAGCTTGCCTCACCGCATCGACCAGACTCAACCTGAGATAAAGTTATCGAGCTCGAGAAGGGCAACTCAACCGGGAACACCACTCGATGGGATGGGAGCCCTAACCGAAAGTTCGGTTTCAGGGCGCACTCAAGATCGCGATGCTTCACGTCCGCATGTACGGCGCCCAGGAGATCATCGTTCGTCACGGTATCAGCGCAAGGTGAAGATGGGACAGCGGCCCAGCCTTCGACATTCCGTAGTTCCGCAGCCTCACCTTCGGTGCCGGGCCGATAGCGATGGGATCAGCCTGACGGTCGATGTCGCGAAAGACCCGAACCTGCGGGCCGAGCTCGGAACGACATTCCCAGTGGACAGGCCTTCCTGCCGGCACACAGCTTGAGACGAGCGAGCGGGACGGAAAACGGCTCGGCGTCAGCGCGCCGAACGATCAAGATCAGCCGAGCCAGACGAGATGAATCCGCGAGCACTGCCTCTCGTAAAGCGGAGATGGCGGGCATGTTCCCTCCTGCTGCGACGTGAAAGACACAACATCGTCGGCCATCGGACGGTAGTCATGAGGGCAATGATCCGCCCGACGACCACTTTCGTGGAGCCCTCGATGCATATCCGCCGTGTCCTTCTCAGCCTGCTCGTCATCGCTCCATTGGCCGCATGCAATTCTCGTGGGCCCATGACCGTGGCGCAGGATGATGAGGCCGCCTGGTATACGGGTTCGATGCCGGATAAGCCCTACGACGTGCCGCTGGTTGATACGTCGCGGCTCGATCCGAAATATCGTCGGCAGGTGGTTCGCTATACCGGGGCGGAAAAGCCGGGCACCATCGTGGTCGATATCGACAACCGCCAGCTTGCGCTGGTGCAGGAGGACGGTACGGCCCAGCAATACGGCATCGGCGTCGGCAAGCTCGGCTTCTCCTGGAAAGGCGAAGCGAAGGTCGGACGAAAGGGCGTGTGGCCGGATTGGAGCCCCACCACCACGATGGTCTCCCTCAACCCCGACCTGCCGAGGACCCGCAAGGGCGGGGTGGACAATCCGCTGGGGGCCCGCGCCCTCTATCTCTACCAGAACAATCGGGACATCCTGTTCCGCATCCATGGCACCAACGAACCCTGGAGCATCGGTGAGCAGATGTCTTCCGGCTGCGTCCGCATGCTGAACGAGGACATCGTTGATCTGTTCGAGCGCGTCCCCGTCGGCACGCGGGTGCTGGTCAAGCGCAACGGAAAATATCGCGCCTGAATGCCAAGCCAAGCCGTCGGCATGGCGGGTTCGACCCGCGTTCCTGGAGTTTTGGAATGCGGTTTCGTGCGAATGACGGGTGATGTTCACCGGGTCATTCGATGATGCCAACCGATCCCTTCGGGTTGCGTCAGCGAGCAGCCAAGAGCCGACAAATCGGCGAATCAGCTTCCCGCTCGTCGAGCATAGGCAGGAAGATGTCTTAACCCTGTGTCATGATCGCATGACAAATCCGGCTGCCCGTTACGCGTGATGACCGCGTAAGGGCCGTTCATCTTGCATTGCAGCATGCAATGGTTCAACGGGGCATCTAGGGGTATGACATCCCCGATTGTTGCAAGCGGATCATTGGCGATGGCGAAGTGGGTCTACTCGTTCGGCGACGGCAAGGCGGAGGGTCAATCCTCCATGCGCAACCTCCTCGGAGGCAAGGGCGCAAACCTCGCCGAGATGTCCAATCTCGGTCTCCCAGTGCCTCCGGGTTTCACCATCACGACTGAAGTCTGCACCTGGTATTACGACAACGATCGTCAGTACCCTGCGGAACTGAAGGCCGAGGTCCAGGCCGCGCTCGATGCTGTCGGAGCTCTTACCGGCCGCGGCTTCGGTGACCCGAAGAACCCGCTTCTCGTCTCGGTCCGCTCCGGTGCTCGCGCTTCCATGCCGGGCATGATGGACACGGTGCTGAATCTCGGCCTGAACGACACCACCGTCGAGGCGCTGGCCGAAGGCTCCGGCGATCCGCGCTTCGCCTACGATTCCTACCGCCGCTTCATCACCATGTACTCGAACGTGGTGCTCGATGTGGAGCACCACGCCTTCGAAGAGGCGCTGGAGCATTACAAGGAGACCAAGGGCTTCAGCCTCGATACCGAACTCGGTGCCGAGGACTGGAAGCACATGATCGGTCTCTACAAGAAGATTGTCCGCGACGAGCACGGCGCCGACTTCCCGCAGGGTGCCGAAGACCAGCTCTGGGGCGCCATCGGCGCCGTGTTCAGCTCGTGGATGATCCCGCGCGCCAAGAAGTACCGTGAGCTCAACGGCATACCCGAGAGTTGGGGCACGGCGGTCAACGTCCAGGCCATGGTGTTCGGCAATATGGGCGACACCTCGGCCACGGGCGTCGCCTTCACCCGCAACCCCTCCACCGGCGAGCGCGCGCTCTACGGCGAGTTCCTCATCAACGCCCAGGGCGAAGACGTGGTGGCGGGTATCCGCACCCCGCAGGACATCACTGAGAAGGCACGGATCGAGGCCAAGTCCGACAAGCCGTCAATGGAGCGGGCGATGCCCGAATCCTATGCCGAGCTGGTACGGATCTATGGGCTGCTCGAGACCCATTACCGCGACATGCAGGACATGGAGTTCACCATCGAGAGCGGAAAGCTCTGGATGCTCCAGACCCGCAACGGCAAGCGCACCGCCAAGGCGGCTCTGCGCATCGCCGTGGATCTCGCCGCCGAAGGCTTGATCACCGAGGAGGAGGCGATCGGCCGGGTAGAGCCCGCCGCCCTCGACCAGCTGCTCCACCCCACCATCGACCCGAAAGCCGAGCGCAAGATCATCGCGTCCGGCCTGCCGGCATCGCCCGGCGCGGCCACCGGCGAGATCGTGTTCAACTCCGAGGATGCCGAGGCCGCCCGCAAGGCCGAGCGCAAGTGTATTCTCGTGCGGATCGAGACGAGCCCCGAGGACATCCACGGGATGCACGCCTCCGAGGGTATCCTCACCACGCGCGGCGGCATGACCTCGCACGCCGCCGTGGTCGCCCGCGGCATGGGCAAGCCCTGCGTCTCGGGCGTCGGCACGATCCGCGTCGATTACAAGGCCGGCACCCTCACGGTGGCGGGCACGACGCTGAAGGCCGGCGACAAGATCACCATCGACGGCTCCACCGGCCAGGTCCTCCTCGGCGAAGTGAAGATGCTGGAGCCGTCGCTTTCCGGTGAATTCGCGACCCTGATGGGCTGGGCCGACAAGGTCCGCACCATGAAGGTGCGCACCAATGCCGACACGCCCACCGATGCCCGCGCCGCCCGCAACTTCGGGGCCGAGGGTATCGGCCTGTGCCGTACCGAGCACATGTTCTTCGAAGGGGACCGCATCGTCGCCGTTCGCGAGATGATCCTCGCCGACGACGTCGAAGGCCGCCGTTCGGCCCTGGCAAAGATCCTTCCCTATCAGCGCCAGGATTTCGTCGAGCTGTTCACGATCATGTCTGGCCTGCCGGTGACGATCCGCCTGCTCGATCCGCCGCTGCACGAGTTCCTGCCGCATACCGATGCGGAAGTGCAGGACGTCGCCAAGAGCACCGGCGTGTCCGAGGAGAAGCTCCGCCGCCGGATGACCGAGCTGCACGAGTTCAACCCGATGCTCGGCTTCCGCGGCTGCCGCCTCGCCATCGCCTTCCCGGAGATCGCGGAGATGCAGGCCCGCGCCATCTTCGAAGCCGCCGTCCAGGCCGCCAAGGAGACGGATGCCCCCGTCACCGCCGAGATCATGGTTCCGCTGGTCTTCACCCAGATGGAGTTCGACATCGTCAAGGCGCGCATCGACGCCATGGCGAAGGCCGTCACCGACGAGACTGGCGCGACGCTGTCCTATCAGGTCGGCACCATGATCGAGTTGCCGCGTGCGGCCCTTCGCGCCGGGGACATCGCCAAGACCGCCGAGTTCTTCTCCTTCGGCACCAACGACCTGACGCAGACCGCGCTCGGCATCTCGCGCGACGACGCCGCGACGTTCCTCGGGGCCTATACCCAGAAGGGCATCCTGTCCGCCGATCCCTTCATCTCGATCGATCAGGAAGGCGTGGGCGAACTCGTTCGCATTGGCGTCGAGCGGGGCAGGGCGGTCCGTCCCGACATCAAGCTCGGCATCTGCGGCGAGCATGGCGGCGATCCGGCCTCGATCCATTTCTGCCAGGAGGTCGGGCTCGATTACGTTTCCTGTTCGCCCTATCGCGTGCCGATCGCGCGCCTCGCTGCGGCCCAGGCAGCCCTCGCGACGCGGGACAAGACTCGCGGCTGAGTGCCGGTCCTTCATGACAGGAAGACCTGAAAGGGCGGCCGATGGCCGCCCTTTTTCGTCGCGCTGCGCCAGAAGAAATGTCGTTGAATAAATCTCCGAATACCCCTTGAACCGATGTCGCTTCGGCACGTTGAGTGCTAGTGCCAGACCAAAGCGCGACGACGCTCCCGGCTGGGTGGGATGGCTTTGAACGCGCGGGAACGCCGACCATGAGCGACTCGAGCCAACCCCCTGTTTTTCTCTCTGAAACCTCGCATGCCGTGCCGGTACCGCGGGTCGTCCAGCAGGCCTATTTCTGGGTCGTCTCGGCGCTCGGCGGCCTTGCGACCATCGCCCTTCTCGTCTTCGCGGTCGCGACCCAAAGCAATACTGATGCAGAGCGCATCGCCGAAACCAAGGGACGCTCCAGCATCAATGCTCTCGTAGGCGCCCTAGCGGTCACACACGGCCGGCCCGGAAGCCTTTAAGAGACGTGCTGCAGGTTTTCGTGGGGGCCGATCAAGGTCTTCGCGGCACGTGATCCCGCGCGTCATCTTAAGACACTCGCAACCATAACGCCCGATAGTTTGGATCGTACCTTCTGCTCCCGCATGCGCGGCGACAGTGAGGTCAGGTCCTTAACCGGGTTGTTTGGTCGTGAGTACGAAACGCGTTCGCCGCCCTAGCCAACGGCCCTGGTTTCGCGCCTCGATGGTGCCCTGGACCCTCGCCCTCGGCTTCGTCGTCTCCTTCACGGCAAGCGCTGGAACCGACCCTTCCGCCTTCGGTCTGACGGGACAGGGCGTGGCCAGGATCGCCCTGCGGCTCCCCCACGATACGCCGGGAATCCGCCGCCGTGTCGATGCGAAGGCGACGGAGCGGCTCTACCCGAACCACGAGGCAGGCGCCGGCCAGATTGGGAGAGTGCCCGTCGTCAACGTCAACCTTTCGGGTAGCGATGCGGGAATGCTGGTTCCCGGCTCCGCGATCTGGTCGCCAGACCTGGAGCCGAATTCCGGCTTCACCCTCCCGCAGGAAGCGGCCAGCGACGACGAAGGCGATGAGCCCTCGGACGGTGCTACACCCGCCATCCCGCGCGCCGTCGCCCTGTCGTCGACGACACCGGCCCCGGCTGATGCCACGCCCATCGAAGTCGCGGCGGCGAGCCTGATGATCCCCGGCTTCTCGCCAAGGAAAGACGTTGCACCGGGCATCGCCGACGCCACCCCCGAGGACGCCCGGCATCGCTATGCCGACCTGATCGGCCCCGATTCCATCGATCGGGAACAGCGCTGCCTCGCCGAGGCTGTCTATTTCGAAGCCCGGAGCGAGCCCGAGGACGGTCAGGCCGCCGTGGCCCAGGTGGTTCTGAACCGCGTCAAGAGCGGCCTCTACCCGTCGAATGTCTGCGGTGTCGTCTACCAGAACCGGCATCGCTATATGGGCTGCCAGTTCTCCTTCGCCTGCGAAGGCAAATCGCTGCGCATCACCGACGGCCCTTCCTGGCAGAGCGCCAGCCGCATCGCCAGCGCGGTCATCGAGGGGCGGACCTATCTCAGCGAGGTCGGTGGCGCCACGCATTATCACGCCGATTACGTAAAGCCGGGCTGGTCGAGGCGCCTGAAAAAGATGGACGTGATCGGCCGCCACATCTTCTACCAGCTCAAGCGCGGTCAGACCTGAATCCGGTTTAATGCCCCGTGAATCGACATCGCACGCTTTACTTAAGCAGGGTGAAAATTGCGTAGTCTTAAGCCAGGGTTAATTTTACCCTGATCTGCAATACAGCTTGCTCCGAGCGCAACTTGACCGCCTCTAATGCGTCGAGGGGTGTGTGCCGTCATGGGCCGCACGCCAATCACATCGCGTTTTAGAGTCGAGGATTTCATCATGACCGCGCCGGTCGCCCATTTCACGCTGTCCGCCTTCGCCCTTGCCGGCGCCTTGCTCGGTACCTCGATTCTCGCGACATCGGCCCAGGCCGGAGGCTGTGGCGGCGCCGAATGCTACCGTCACGTCACTACGCCGCCCGTCTACGACACCGTCTCCGAGCGCGTGCTCGTTCGCCCGGCGCGGACCGTCTACCGCTCCATTCCCCCGGTGTTCGAGACTGTCGCCGAACAGGTCCAGCTCTCCCCCGGCGGCCGAGTCTGGCAGACACGCAGGGACGCCTACGGCCAGATGATCGGCTGCTGGGTCGACGTTCCGCCGCGCTTCGCAACGCGCCATCGCCGGATTCTGGCCCAGCCCGGCCAGACGATCCCCGAGACGATCCCTGCGGAATATGCCAGCGTGCAGCGCACCGTTCTGGTCTCGCGCGGACGGTCGGGCTGGGTGCCCGCTCATGGAGGTGGCTATCGGAGCGGCTATGCCGGCTCCCCCCGCGCTCCTCTGATCGGCTCCATTCCCGATGCGTTCGGCATCACCGGTGCGAGTTCGGCCGATGTCGGTGTCGGCCTCGGCTTCTCCACCGGCAGCATTTACGACGGATATTGATCTGATCCGAGGCGACATCGTCTCGGCCTCGGGCGTCTCACCGCCCGGGGCCGTCTTGATTCAGGGCGCCCTCGACACAGGTCACCTTCGAGGCGAGAGGAGAACGGCGGATATGGCGACGTTCAAGGCGTGGGTGATCGAAAAGAGCGAAGCGGGACAGAATCTCCGCTTCACGGATTTCGACGAAGCAGATCTCATGGACGGCGACGTCACCGTGCGGGTCACGCATTCGACCCTCAACTACAAGGACGGATTGGCCATGACCGGCCGTTCGCCCGTCGTGCGACGTTTCCCGATGATCCCCGGCATCGACTTTTCCGGCATCGTGGAGACTTCGGACCATCCCGACTACAAGTCCGGCGACGCCGTGGTGCTCACCGGCTGGGGCGTCGGCGAGAGCCATCTCGGCGCCTATGCCGAGCGAGCGCGGGTGAAGGGCGACTGGCTCGTGCCGTTGCCGGATGGGCTGAAGCCCGAAGAGGCGATGGCGGTGGGGACCGCCGGCTATACCGCCATGCTCTGCGTCATGGCCCTCGATTCCCACGGCCTCACCCCTGCCGACGGCCCCGCCATCGTTACGGGTGCGTCCGGCGGTGTCGGATCAGTCGCCGTGGCGCTGCTAGCCAAGGCTGGATGGCATGTCATCGCCGTGACTGGTCGTTCGGGCGAGGCGGATTACCTCACGTCGCTGGGCGCTGCCGAGATCATGGACCGGAAAGAGCTCGCGAATCCCGGCAAGCCTCTGGCGAAAGAGCGCTGGGCAGCGGGCATCGATGCCGTCGGCTCGACGACGCTCGCCAATCTCCTCGCATCCACCAAGGCCGACGGTGCTATCGCGGCCTGCGGCCTCGCCGGAGGCATGGACCTGCCGACCTCGGTGGCCCCCTTCATCCTGCGCGGCGTGACGCTGTTCGGCATCAACAGTGTCACCACCCCGTTGCCAAAGCGCAGGGAAGCCTGGGCGCGGATCGCGCGAGACCTCGACCGAAGCCTCCTCGCCAAAATGACGAGCACAGTGCCACTTTCGAAGGTGGGGACGCTCGCCGAGGAAATCCTCGAGGGGCGGACGCGTGGCCGCACCGTCGTCACCATTGGGTGACCCGGAGCGGAACCGTTATGCTTGCGGAGCATTGCCGTCTTCATGAGCAGTGCATTTGTCAAAGAGCGTGAAGGCGGAGAAGCGTTTGAGGATCTTCCCGATCGCCCCATCTCGCCCCACACCAATTTCGTCACCCCCCAGGGTCTCGCCCAGCTGGAAGCCGAAGTCGCTCGGCTGCAGTCGGAATTTTCCGCGCTGACGCCTGGCGCCAAGGCCGATGAGGCCCGCGTCACCCGTGAACTGGCCTATTGGACCGCGCGTCTCGGCTCGGCCGAACTCGTCGAGCCGATGGATGGTGAGACGGTCCATTTCGGGTCGACGGTCTCGATCCTGAAAGAGGACGGTGCCAAGCAGAAATTCCGCATCGTTGGCGAAGACGAGGCGGATCCGACCAAGGGCTCGATTTCCTACGTTTCACCGATGGCGAAGGCTCTGACGGGGAAAAGCGTGGGCGATACCGTCGAGGTGAACGGCCACGAAATCGAAATCGAAGCCATCGGGTGAATTAGGAACCGATCCCTTCGATCAATGGCCGCATCGCCGCGATTTCGGTGGCGATGACATCCATGAGCGCTCTGACCCGTGGAGCATGACGCAGTTCGGCGTGGGTCAGAACCCAGAGCGAGGTCGCGAGTTCGGGTTCGTTCTCTGAAAGGCGGAACAGGGTCGGACGAGTATCCGCCTCCCAGCGCGGTAGCGGTCCGATACCGCACCCGGCCTCGATCGCCTCACGCAGGCCCAGCACCGTGTTGATCGAAATGGCGACGTTTCCCGCCGCGATGCGGGACTTCGCGAAGGCGGCGAAGCGTCCGCCTGCCACGGTAGCGCTCGGATAGACCCATGGACTGTCGGCCATAGCGCGACCCACGTAATCCTGTGTCCCGTAGATGGCCCAGTTGCTGGTCGCTAAGCGTCGTCCGACGAGGTTGGGCGGCGGTCGATCACTGGCTCGGATCGCCACATCGGCATCCTTGCAGAGATTGAGCGATCCCTCGGCCAGAACGAGTTCGAGGCGGATACGCGGGTAGCGTCGTCGAAACCCCGCGAAGATCGGCATCAGGACTCCGGTTGCGAGGCCCGCCGGTGCGGTGATGCGCACATCACCGGCAGGCTCCGACGATTGGCCCGCAAGTTCACGGTTGAACTGCGCGACAGTGTCATCCATCCGACAGGCGGCGAGGATCATGGCGCGACCCGCCTCAGTGGGAGCATAGCCCGACCGGTGCCGCTCGAAGAGCCGTGCCTGGATCGACGACTCGATGGCAGAAAGGCGGCGGAACGCGGTCGAATGATTGATGCCGAGATGATCGGCGGCACGGGTCAGGCCACCCTGCTCGGCGATCGCGCGCACGAGGCGGAAATCGTCCCAATCGGCCACGCAGCACCCCATCGAACCGTTGCGACCTTGCATTGACGCAAGACGAATTTTGCAGAGTAGGGCATTTCCGCAAGGCCCGTCCTCACCGATATCGGCCACTGCACAAAGCTGCGTTGCGGCGTTTTTCGATCTGGAGTGAGAATGATGGCGAAGGTTCTGGTCCTCTATTACTCGTCCTGGGGACATGTGGAGCAGATGGCGAACGCCGTCGCTGAGGGTGCCCGCGAAGCCGGGGCTAATGTCAGCGTGAAGCGTGTCCCGGAACTCGTTCCCGACGAGGTCGCCAAGCAGTTCCACTACAAGCTCGACCAGCAGGCCCCCATCGCCACCGTGGACGAACTGGCCGATTATGATGCGATCGTCTTCGGTACGCCCACACGCTACGGCAACATGGCTGCCCAGATGAAGCAGTTCATCGACCAGACCGGCGGCCTCTGGGCGCAGGGTAAGCTGGTCGGAAAGGTCGGCTCGGTCTTCACATCCACGGCGTCGCAGCATGGTGGCCAGGAGACGACACTCACCAGCTTCCACACCGTGCTCCTGCACCACGGCATGGTCATCGTGGGATTGCCCTATTCTTTCCCCGGCCAGAACGGTGTTGAGCAGGTGAAGGGGGGCACGCCCTATGGTGCCTCGACGATCGCCGATGGCGACGGAAGCCGTCAGCCGAGCGGTGTCGAACTCGATGGTGCCCGGTACCAAGGCAAGCATGTCGCCGGCATCGCCGCCAAGCTCGCCGTCTGAACGACGTCGGGTCAAGAACGAGCCTCGCACATGGTGCGAGGCTCGTTTGGTCGTTCACCAATTGCACGCAAGAAAAAAGGCTCGGACGAATCCGAGCCTTGAAAGGGAGAAGGTCATTTGGGGGCTGAACTGACCTTCGTGATCGTTGAACGCCTTCGCGCCGACTCGGTTCCCTGAAACCGAGAAATAATTTCAGCGCGGCGCCGCCGCCCGGCGTAGCCTGTCGTTGATCGCCTCGCCGAGGCCCGTCCGGGGGATCGGAGCGACCGCAATGGTCCCGGTGCCGGCGGCGTCCAGATGGCGTAGAGCGGAGAAAAGCGTGGACGCTGCCTCTTCGAGGCTGCCGGTCTCACTGAGGTTGAGGCGCGCTTTCGCTGCGTCCGTACCGGGCGGTGCATCTCGCCCGAACAGCAGAACCGCCTCATCCGGCTCGATCCGCAACGCGTCAAGTCGCACGGCCGCCCGAGGGGCGTAATGCGAAGCGAGGAGACCGGGGCCGATCGGTGCCTCGCCAGGATGGTCTCCGGTATCGAGGGCAAAGCCCAACACGGCTTCCGCCACCTCCCGCGTCACACCGCCGGGGCGGAGCAGGCGTGCCCGACCGTCGAGACAAGCGATGACGGTGGATTCCAGGCCGACCGAGGTGCGCCCGCCATCGAGGATCGCGGCGATGCGACCGTCGAGATCGGCGAGGACATGCTCGGCTCGCGTCGGGCTCACACGTCCCGACCGGTTGGCAGAGGGCGCCACCACCGGTCGCCCGACCTTCTCCAGAAGGGTGAGGGCGACGGGACTGGCCGGGACGCGCAGGGCGACGCTGGGAAGACCGGCGCGGCCGAGGTCGCTAACCGTCCCCCCCGGGGCGACCGGAACGACGAGGGTCAGCGGTCCCGGCCAGAACGCGGCCGCGAGACGCAGGGCGAGCTCGTCGAAGACGCCTTCGCGCCGGGCCGCGTCGAGACCTGGCACATGGGCAATCAGGGGGTTGAAGCTCGGGCGATTCTTCGCCGTGTAGATCCGCGCGACGGCATCGGAGTCGGTGGCGTCGGCGCCGAGCCCGTAGACGGTCTCCGTGGGAAAGGCGACCAGAGCGCCCCCGCGAAGGAGATTCGCGGATCGCTCAATTCCAGCCTCGTCGATACCGAGCATCAAGGTCTGGCCGGGGATTGACGCGAGATCGTTCATATCTAAACTATCTCCTGCCTGGATGACGTGCGGCGTCGTGCGGTGTCCCGCTCCAGCGACTGCCTATCCCCGCGATGCGGTCTTGCCTATGCCTATCGGCGAACGACGTGACCGACCTGTCGCCGGGTCGGCTCGCGCGCCAAACACAGGGTGAAGCGTCGCTCGAGACGACGCGGGAGATACGTCCATGAGCTATCGCACGCCGGTTGCCGAGATCAGCTTTGCCTTGCGCCATGTCGCTCGGCTCGATGCCGCCATCGCCTCGGGCGCCCATGGCGACCTGACGTTGGAGGACGCTGACGCGATCCTGCACGAGGCCGGCCGGGTGGCCGACGCCGTAATCGCGCCCCTCAACCCCATCGGGGATCGTCAGGGCGCGCGCCTCGAGGACGGTGCCGTGACCACGTCGCAGGGCTGGCCCGACGCGTATCGCACCTGGATCGAGGGCGGTTGGAACGGCCTGAGCGCCGAACCCGAATATGGCGGTCAAGGGCTTCCACTGCTCCTCAACGCCGCCTGCAGCGAGATGTGGAATGCCGGCAGCATCAGCTTCGCGCTGTGCCCGCTCCTGACGGCCGGCGGGATCGAAGCGCTGTCGAAACACGGTTCCGTGGACCTGAAGGGGCGCTATCTCGAAAAACTCGTCTCCGGCGAGTGGACCGCCACGATGAACCTCACCGAGCCCCAGGCGGGTTCGGACCTGTCCCTCCTGCGCAGCCGCGCCGAGCCGGCGGGGGACGGGAGCTACCGCATCGTCGGGTCGAAGATCTACATCACCTATGGCGAGCACGACATGGCGGACAACATCGTCCATCTCGTCCTCGCCCGGCTGAAGGACGCCCCGGCCGGAACGCGCGGTATCTCCCTGTTCCTGGTGCCGAAGATCCTTCCCGACGGCAGCCACAACGACCTGCGCTGCTCGGGGCTGGAACATAAGCTCGGCATCCATGGCTCGCCGACCTGCTCGATGGCTTTCGGCGATAACGGCGGCGCCACGGGCTGGCTGATCGGCGAGGAGAACCGTGGCCTCGCCTGCATGTTCACGATGATGAATTCGGCCCGGCTCAATGTCGGGCTGCAGGGGGTGGGCGTCGCCGAACGGTCCTACCAGCAGGCGCTGACCTATGCCCGCGACCGTCGCCAGGGCAAGGCGGCGGGCTCGTCCGATCCCGTCAGCCCCATCGTCGAGCATCCCGACGTGCAGCGGATGCTGCTGACGATGAAAGCCTATACGGCGGCCGCCCGCGGCATCTGCTACCTCACGGCCGAAGCCCTCGATGCCGCGCGCGGCCCCGAAGGCAAGCAAGCGAACGACCGGGCGTCGTTGCTGACCCCCGTAGCCAAGGCGTTCTCCACCGACATCGCCAACGAGGTCACGTCTCTGGGCGTCCAGGTCCATGGCGGCATGGGCTTCGTCGAGGAGACGGGCGCGGCCCAGCACATGCGCGACGCACGCATCCTGGCGATCTACGAGGGCACCAACGGCATCCAGGCCATCGACCTCGTGGCGCGCAAGCTGCCGCTGAATGGCGGGGCCACCGTGAGGGCGCAGCTGGCCTCCATGCGTCGCGTGGCCGAGGCGGTCCAGAAGGATGCGACACCCGCTTTCGGCCATCTCGGCCCGCGCCTGCGTGCCGGGATCGAAAGCCTCGACCGGGCGACGAGTTTCCTGCTGAAGGCCCTGGCCTCGAACCGTCCCGAGGAAGCGCAGGCGGGAGCGACGCCGTATCTGCGCCTGTTCGGCCTCGCGCAAGGCGCGACCTGCCTCGCCCTTGCGGCGCTCGCCTCGAATACCGCCCTCAAGACTGGCGAGACCGATCCCGCCCACGGCGCCCGCATCGCCCTGGCGCGGTTCTTCGCCGAGAACCTGCTCCCGGCGGCGGGCGGATTGGAACAGAGCGTCGTCGATGGCGGTGGGTTCACGCAGGACGGTATGCTGGCTTTGGCGGGATGAGTACGAAGACCCTCCACCCTCTGCGGGGGGAGGGTGCCTGTGGAGCAGGCGGGAGAGGGGACGACCTCTCCGGACGGCGCGCTCCCCTCTCCCGACCCGCATTCGCGGGCCACCCTCTCCCGCAGAGGGGAGAGGGTCTAGCGGCCAGACGGGAGAGGGATCGCCGGAAAGCGAGGACACACATGACCGAGCACATCGCGATCCACGACACACCGGACGGCGTCCGCCTGATCCGTCTCGACCGGCCGGACAAGAAGAACGCGCTCACCTGCGCGATGTACGACGCCATGCGGGACGCGCTCGCGCAGGCGGATTTATCGGAGAGCATCGGCGCCATCGTTTTCGCCGGGGCGCCGGGCGCGTTCAGCGCCGGCAACGACCTCGCCGATTTCGTCGCGGGTGCGCGACGGCCTTTCACGGAAGCACCCGCCCTGCATTTCATCCGGCGGCTCGCCCGGACCGCCACGCCGATGGTTGCGGCGGTGGACGGGATCGCGGTGGGGATCGGCACGACGCTGACGCTGCATTGCGACCTCGTCTATGCGAGCCCGGCGGCGCGGTTCCGGATGCCGTTCGTGGAACTCGGCCTCGTGCCGGAGGCGGCCTCGTCCTATCTGCTTCCGCGACGGGTCGGGCTCCTGAAGGCCACCGAACTCCTCCTATTGTCACAGCCGCTCGATGCCGACGAGGCTCGGAGGCTGGGTCTCGTCAACGATGTCGTCGCATCCGACCTTCTGGAGGATCACGCCATGGCCCAGGCCGCCCGCCTCGCCGGATTGCCACGGGGGGCGGTCGCGGCGACCCGCAAGCTCATCCGGGGTGACCAAGCCGACGTCGAGGCTGCGTTGGAAGCCGAGGCCGTGGCCTTCGAAGAACGCTTGCGAGCGCCCGAGGCGCAGGAAGCCTTCGCGCGCTTCCTCGGGAAAACGAAAGCACCGTGAGCAGGAATGCGCCCGACCTGAGCAACGCGATCTGCCTCGTGGCCGGGGCTTCGCGCGGCGTCGGGCGGGGCCTTGCGCGTGGATTGGGCGAAGCCGGCGCCACGGTGATCGTCACGGCACGATCGAGCGAGACGGGGCCTCGCACCGAGGGTAGGCCGGAGACGATCGAGGATACGGCCCGTGCGGTCGATGCCGCAGGCGGTCACGGCCATCATTACATCTGCGACCATACCAGCGAGCGGGATGTGGATCGCCTCGTCCAATGGGCCCTGCGCCGCTTCGGGCGGATCGATGTCGCGGTCTCCAGCGTCTGGGGCGGCAATGAGGGTTTCGACGGCGAGCGCTACGCCGATGGAGTAGAATGGGGCACCCCGTTCTGGCGACGCTCCGTGGAGCCGTTCTCGTCCTTCTTCGAAACCGGCCCATTACCGGCCTTGCTCCTGGCGCGTGCGGTCGCCCCCGCCATGGTCTCTGCGAAACGGGGACTGATCGCGTTCGCCTCGTTCGATACGCAGCCCGACTATCTGGGTGACGTGTTCTACGACCTCGCCAAGGCGACGACGAACCGTCTCGCTTATGCCTGCGCCCAGGACCTCGCACCCCATCGCGTGACGGTGCTCGGGCTCTCGCCGGGTTTCGTCGGCACCGAGCGAGCCCGCGACAACGGCCATGCCGACCGGGCAACCGAAAGCCCGCTCTATGCCGGCCGTGCCCTGGCGGCCCTGGCCGCCGATCCCATCGTCCATGCCCGTACCGGGCACATCCTCCATGCGGGCGATCTCGCCGCGGAATACGGCTTCACCGATCTAGACGGCACGCAGCCGCCGCGCTTTCAAATTGGACCATGAGGAAACGGGCATGACGGATTTGAACTCCCTGGCGGGAAAGACCCTGTTCATCACCGGGGCCTCGCGCGGCATCGGCCTCGCCATCGGTCTGCGCGCCGCGCGCGACGGCGCCAACGTCGCCATCGCCGCGAAGACCGAGACGCCGCATCCCAAGCTCGAAGGCACCATCCATACGGCGGCGGCGGCCATCGAGGCGGCGGGCGGGCGGGCCCTGCCGCTCCTCGTCGACGTGCGCGACGAGGCCAGCGTCGCCGCAGCGATCGCCCAGACGGCGGAAACCTTCGGGGGGATCGATATCGTCGTGAACAATGCGAGCGCGATTTCGCTCACCCGTACGCCGCAGACGGAGATGAAGCGCTTCGATCTGATGCACCAGATCAACACCCGCGGCACCTACATGGTCTCGAAATACGCGATCCCCCACCTGGAAAAGGCAGAGAACCCGCATATCCTGATGCTGTCGCCGCCCCTCGACATGGCGGAGAAATGGTTCGCGCCGCATCTCGCCTACACGATGGCCAAGTTCGGCATGTCGCTCTGCGTACTCGGCCTCGCCGGCGAATTGCGTCGCCAGGGCATCGCCGTGAATGCCCTTTGGCCGCGCACAACCATCGCGACGGCTGCCGTACGGAATCTCCTCGGCGGCGAGGCGCTGATCCAGGCGAGCCGCAAACCGGAGATCATGGCGGATGCCGCCCATGCGCTGTTTCTCAAGCCTTCCCGCGAGGTCACCGGCCGCTTCCTCATCGACGACAGCTTCCTCGCCGAGCAAGGTGTCACGGACTTCACACAATACCGCGTCACACCCGGTATACCCCTTGCGCCGGACTTCTTCGTGCCGGATGCGAACACACCGCCTTCCGGGGCCCTCGCCTGAGACGTAACGCGTGATTTTCATCCATCAGCCGATCGCCGGCCCTGGGCACATCCTGCTCGATCGTCGTCCCCTCGAACTGCAGGACCCCATTCCCGACGAGACCGTCTGGCTCGACATGATCCGCCCGACGCGGGAGGAAGACCTCAAGGTCGAGGCCTTCATGGGCATCTCGGTGCCGACCCGCGAGGAGATGAAGGACATCGAGCCCTCCGAACTCCTCTATGTGGAGGACGGGGCGCGCTACATGACGGGGCGCGTGCTGAGCAAGGTCAGCGACGCTGACGAACCGGGGCTGGCCGGCATCACCTTCATCCTGCGCGGCAACCGTCTCGTCACGGTGCGCTACGAGGAGCCGCAGGCCTTCCGCATGTACACACAACGGGCCGGCCGCTCGACCGGCAACGGGCCCTCCGCCGCTCCGTCGGGCGAGACAATCCTCGCCGGGCTGATCGAGACCGTGATCGACCGAGCGGCCGACGTGCTTCAGCTCCAGGGTGAGCGGATCGACCGGCTCTCGGGCAAGATCTTCGAGGAGAAAGAGGACCCATCGGCCCGCAACACCGCCCTGCAGGACACGCTCCGGGCACTCGGGCGCCTGGGAGACCTGATCTCGAAGCAGCGCGAGAGCCTGGTCTCCATGGAGCGCATTCTGCTGTCGCTTTCGGCGACCTACCGCACCACCAAGGCGCCGCGCGAGTTGCGCGAAGACGTCCGCTCGACCCTGCGCGATCTGCAGTCGCTGGAGGAGCACGCGACCTTCCTCTCGTCCAAAATCCAGTTCCTGCTGGACGCGACGCTGGGCCTCGTCAATCTCGAGCAGAACAACATCATCAAGCTGTTTTCGGTGATGGCGGTGGTGTTCATGCCGCCGACGCTGATCGCCTCGATCTACGGCATGAACTTCAAGGCGATGCCGGAGCTCGACTGGAACTTCGGCTATCCCATGGCCGTGGTGATGATGGTGGTTGCTGCCGTGCTGCCGTATGTGTTCTTCCGCTGGAAGAAGTGGCTGTAGGGCAGGATGGATCTCATGCGTCCCTGGAGCGTCGGCACCGCTCATCGGGCTCGTCCTGCACTGGACGGCTGGCGAAGGTAAGCACATGTGCGGCCGCTTCCTCATCCAACAGGATCCGAACGTCTTCCGGGCGTTCTACGGCTATGCCGAGCAGCCGAACTTCCCGCCGCGCTACAACGTGGCGCCGACACAGCCGGTGCCGATCGTGCTGGCGGAACGCGGCGAGCGGCACTTCCGGCTTGTGCGCTGGGGCTTCCTGCCGAGCTGGCTGAAAGACCCGAAGGGCTTTCCGCTCATCATCAACGCGCGCGTCGAGACGGTGCTGGAGAAAGCGACGTTCCGCGGGGCTATCCGCCACCGCCGCTGCGTCTTCCTCTCCGATGGATTCTACGAATGGCGCCGGGAGGGAACCGGCAAGACCATGACGCGGACGCCCTACATGATCCGTCGGGCGGACGCGGCGCCGATGGCTTTCGCGGGCGTGTGGGAGAACTGGCTCGGTGCCGACGGGTCCGAGATCGACACCGCCGCCATCGTCACCACGGGCGCCAACGGCACCATGGCGGCGGTCCATGACCGTATGCCCGCCATCTTGTCGCCCGATGCCATCGAGCCCTGGCTCGACCATCTCGGCACAGGACCGGAAGAGGCGGCCGCGCTGTGTCGGCCATGCCCCGACGAGTGGCTAACCCTCGATCCGGTCAGTGCGCGGGTCAATGACGCCCGCAATGAGGGCGCGGACCTTGCCGTCCCGGTCGGTCGTGCCGGACCGGCCCAAATCGCGAACATTCCACCGAAAGACCGCCCGCGATCGAGTGATGAGGATGCTCAAGGAACCCTGTTCTGATCGGGACCCGAGAATGCTCAGTTCCGGGGAGCGGAAGAGGCGCGCTCTTCGGCACCATTGCGGTAGTCGCTATAGACATCGAGCAGGGCCCAACCAGCGGTCAGGAGGGAGAAACCGGCAATGGCCGTGACGAGGGCTGCGGAAACCAGCATCTTTGCGGTGAAGACGTCCACGACGAAGAATCCTGAATGGGGTGAGGTTTGGCTCCCGCTAACGTGGCGATGAGAGCCCCCGCCGACCATGGGATTCTGAGCGAGGCTGCCATGACCTTACGGCCCCCTGCCATGTGCCGCAGCGCACTGCGCCCTGGGATCGAGGTGGCCGACCGCCCATCGGTGACCGGTTCTTACCTCAGCGAGGGCCTGCGCTTGGCGACATCCTTCCGGAACACGCCCACCATTTCGAGATGGCTCGAATATTTGAACTGGTCGACAGGAACGACCCGTTCGAGTCGATAGCCCCCCTCGATCAGGGTCGCGGCATCGCGCGCGAACGAGCCGATGTCGCAGGCGACCCCGATGACGAGAGGGATTTTCGCCTCCGCGATGCGTTTGGCCTGGGCCTGTGCTCCGGCGCGCGGCGGATCGAACACCACGGCGTCGTAGGTTTCGAGTTCGATAGGGAGAAGTGGCCGGCGGAAAAGGTCGCGCGTTTCGCTCGTGATCCGGCGCAGACCGGGTGTCGACCGAAACGCCCGGTCGAGGCTGGCGATCGCCGCGGCCTCACCCTCTACAGCATGGACATCCCGTGTACGGGCCATGGCGAGAGTGAACGGGCCGGCCCCGGCGAACAGATCGACGACGCGCTTCACACGCTTGTCCAGGGCCGCGACCACGAGTTCGGCGAGCATGGCCTCGCCGGCCTCCGTCGCCTGCAGGAATCCTCCCGGCGGAGGCACGAGGCGGGCCCCGCTGGTCGTGATCGCGGGCGCGCGACGCTCCACCACGATATCGCCGTGAAGGGACAGGCGCGCGAGGTCGAGTTCGCCCGCCAGCCGCACCAGCGTGGCGCGCAGGCCTTCACTCACCGGGCCATGTCCGCGCAAGTCGACATCGAGGCCGGCTTCGGTGGCCGTGAAGGCGACGTCGAGGGGTTTGCGCCCATGACCGAGGGGAGCACTCAGTGCCCGCGCGACGGCGGGCGCACGGTGCAGCTGCTCGACCGTGATCGGGCAATGATCGATCGCCACGAGGGCGTGGCTGCGCGCCTCCATCAACCCGGCGACGCCCTTGCCGTCGATCTCGCGCACATGGAGGGTGAGCCGGCGGCGGCCCGATCCATGCGCATCGCGGGTCGGCTCGCACGGAACCTCGATCCCGGCCTGAGCCAGGCCCTGCGCGAGGTTTCCCCGCTTCCAGGCGGCGTAGGGCTCGGGCGCGAGATGCTGGACCGCGCAACCGCCGCAGGTTCCGAAATAGCCGCAGAACGGGTCGATCCGGTCCGGGGAGGGAGTCTCGACTGCGACGAGCGAGACCCGCGTCCCATCGCGGCGAACCGAGACGCGCTCGCCGAGCAGGGCATAGGGCACGATGGTGCCATCCGTCGCCATGCCATCCCCGCGTTGTCCGAGACGCGCGATCTCGAGGGTGGAAAGGTTCGATTGTTCGGTCATGGTCCTATCCGTCATGGGCGCACCTGAGAGCGTGCCCCGATGAGGAACTCGCGATTGCCGTCGCCACCGGCGACGGGGGAGGGGATGAGGCCGAGGACCGACAGGCCGAGATCGGCGACGAGGTTCGTCACCTCCTCGCAGACCGCCTGGTGGACGGCCTCGTCGCGCACGATGCCGCCACGCCCGACCCGGTCGCGCCCCGCCTCGAATTGAGGTTTGATCAAGGCGGCCAATGCCGCGCCCGGTGCCATGAGCGGCACGATTGCGGGCAGGACAAGGCGAAGGGCGATGAAGCTCACATCGATCGCCACGAGGGACGGCGCAAGCGGAATCGTCATCGCATCGAGACCGCGCACGTCCTGGCCCTCGAGACTGGTCACGCGCGGATCGCCGCGGAGGGAGGCGTGGAGCTGATCCCGGCCGACATCGACCGCATAGACGTGCCGGGCGCCGGCCCGCAGCAGCGCATCGGTGAATCCTCCCGTGGAAGCGCCGACATCGAGACAGATAAGGTCCGCCGGATCGAACCCGAACGCGTCCAGCGCAGCCTGCAGCTTCAGCCCGCCGCGCGAGACGAAGGGATGGGGAGCGCTCGCCACGATACGCGCACGCCGGTCGATCCTGTCCGAGGCACGGGTGACGGGACGGTCGTCTGCGGTGACGAGACCCGCCTCAATCGCCGCCTGGGCCTTCGCCCGACTCTCGAAATGGCCATTCTCGACCAGGAGCCGATCGGCCCTTACCCGGTCTACCGTCATCGAACCCTTACGATCCCGTGCCTATGATCCTACGCGCCGGACCGAAGCCCGATTCATCGGGCCATCCCGCCTCAGCTACGGGATTTCTCACGTTTGTCCATCCGGCAGCGGCATAGCGCGCTTGCGCGGCCCGGGAAGCACGGGGATGATCCACAACCGGTCCTCGGGCGTTGGCACTCGTCACACCGGACCAGAGAACAGGACGACCGATGGTTACCCCGAGGGAAATCGAGCTGAAGTTGGATGGCGGCGCCGCCGAATTGCTGGAACTGGCGCGCCACCCGCTCCTCGCCGTCGAGGGGCCGACCGACCCGGAATTCCTCTCCGCCACCTATTACGACACGGCCGAGCGGGCGCTCCACCGCCAGGGAATAACCCTGCGGGTGCGCCGGCACGGGGAGCGCCATGTCCAGACGGTGAAGGCCGCCTCGTCGGCGGCCGGCCTGTTCGACCGGTCGGAATGGGAATGGGCCGTGGACGGCCCGACCCCAGACCTGTCGCTCATCGACGATACACCGGTCCCGGACGTGCTCGGCAGCGCGTCCTCGCCCGACCTCAATGCCGTCGTCACCACCGTGATCGAGCGCAGCACCCGCGCCGTGGCCCATGGAACCTCGCGCATCTCGGCGACCCTCGACCAAGGCAGGGTCGAGACGCCGGACGGGGACGCTCCCATCTGGGAGCTCGAACTCGAACTGATCGAGGGTGACCCGGCCGACCTGTTCTCCCTCGCCCAAACCCTTGCAGAGACGGTGCCGTTGCGCCTCGGCGTCCTATCGAAGAGCGAGCGTGGTTTCAGGATCCTCAGCGGCACGTTGCGCCGGCCGAGCAAGGCCGGATCGGTCAAGCTGAGCCCGGACGGGTCGGCGGCGGAGGCGTTCCGTGCCATCGCCATCGCCTGCCTCACCCATCTGCGGCTCAACGAGGATGTCTTCCTCAAGACACGCGATCCGGAGGGTCTGCATCAGATCCGCGTCGCCCTGCGGCGCCTTCGCTCGGCCTTTACCCTGTTCAAGCCGATCCAGGCGAGCGATCCCGCCGCGACCCATCTGCGCCAGGAGATCAAGCGCGTCACCGAGCCGTTCGGGCATGCCCGCAACCTCGACGTCTTCCTCAGCGAGACCCTGGCCGGCGAGATGACCCGCAGGCCGGACGAAGCGGGGCTCGACGATCTGCGAATCCGCCTCGAAGCCGAACGCGACCGCGCCTACGGGACCGTGTTCGCGATCCTCGAATCGCAAGCCTGGCGCAGCTTGATTCTCGACCTCTCCGCCTGGATCGAAACCGGGCCGTGGCGGGGCGACGGGAAGCGGGAGGCAGTCTCGGCCCGCGACCATGCCGAAGCCACGCTCGACAAGGCCCGCCGGCGTATCCGCAAACGCGGCCGGCATCTCCATCGCATCGATGCGGAAGCCCGCCACGAGGTCCGCATCGAAGCCAAGAAGCTGCGCTACGGTGCCGAGTTCTTCGCCTCGCTCTACGCGGAGAAGTCAGCGCAGAAGCGCCACAAGGCCTTCGTCGCGGCCCTCTCGGACCTGCAGGATCACCTCGGCGCGCTGAACGACCTCGCCACCGCACACTCCGTACTGGCGAGCCTGGCCGACACCGGAAACGGTGAGACGTCCGGCGTCGACGGGCGGGCGCTGTTCGCCGCCGGTCTCACCGCCGCCGACGGAGAGGCCCGCACGGGCCAACTGCTCAAGGCGGCGGAGAAGGCGCACGAGGCGCTTCTCGATGTGAAGCCGTTCTGGCGCTGAGACCGACGCGTCAGCCGCCGCGAACGCTCAAGGCATAGAGCGTGATCGCGGCGGCGTTCGAGACGTTGATGCTGCGAATTTCGCCGCTGAACGGAATGCGGGCCAGGACGTCGCAATTGTCCCGCGTGCGCTGGCGCAGGCCCTTGCCCTCGGCTCCGAGCACGATCACCGCCGGCCGCTTCGGCCCGACGGAATCGAGGGTGGCCTCTCCCTCCGAATCGAGACCGATGCGGGTGAAGCCGCGCTTGCCGAGATCGATCAGCGCATCCGACAGGTTGCGCACGATCACGAGCGGCACGTGTTCGAGCCCGCCCGAGGCGGATTTCGCCAGCACACCCGTGGCGGTGGGCGAGTGCCGCGCCGTGGTGATGATGCCCGCAACGCCGAAGGCGGCGGCGGTGCGGACGATGGCGCCGACATTATGGGGGTCGGTGATCTGGTCGAGGGCCAACAGCAGCGCATCGTCCGGCAGGTCGTCGAGATCCGGGCCGGGGAGGGGATCGGCTTCCAGATAGAGGCCCTGATGCACGGCATCGGGCCCGAGCAAGGCGTTGATGGCGTTGGGGCGCACGAGTTCGGCGTCGATCCTGAGCTGACCCAGCTCCTCGGTCAGGCGCGCCAAGGCGTTCTCGGTGGCGAGAAGCCGATGCAGGCCACGGCCCTCATTCGCCAACGCCTGCGACACCGGGTGCCATCCATAGAGCACGACGTGATCGTCGCTGACACCGCGGGGCCCGGAAGAGGGCGGCCCATGCCGAAACCGGTCGCGCTGGCCGCCCGGCCGGCTGGTGCGGGGCCCGCCCGGCCCGTCGCGTCGCGTATTCATGGTGTTATCCACTGCCTGAAGGCACGACAGAGACGCCGCGCGGGTGCTGAGAAGCGACAAAGCGACCGCCATGCCGTTCGTCAAGCGTGAAACACCGCGAAACACCGGTTGCCCTGCCGGGGGAAGCCGCCTATAGAACCCTCGCTCTCGAGCAAGCGCCCTTCGTCTATCGGTTAGGACGTCAGCCTTTCACGCTGAAAAGGCGGGTTCGATTCCCGCAGGGCGCGCCAACACATCGAGATGCTCAGCCATGTCGACGACTTGTTGGCGCGACAGCTTTCTGGCTTCTACATTCATGCAGATTCCAGACGTCGGCAAAACCCCGTCCCGATGCATATCCTGATGGCCGCGAGAGTTGGCCGAACAGGATCGCCAGTCTCAGATCAGTTCGAGCTCGCGTGAGACATCGGTGAGGTAAAAGGCGATCCGGCGCGCGGCTTCCGGATCGTGGCAGGTCACGGTGAAGCCGACGCTGAGCACGTTCCCCTTGTAGAAGGCGAGCAGGGACTCGGCCTTCAGGGCGACCTCCCGCTCCGTGAACGCGACGAGGCTGCGGCGTCCATCGGGTGCGAAGATATCGACGCGATACGGTGCTGTTGTCATCGGCTATCCTTCGACCGTTATCGTGAAACGGCGAATGGAACGGAACGTCGATCCCGCCAGAAAGTATCCGTCACCCTCGGCGACGATGTTCGAGGTCAGTCGCCGTTCATGTCAGCTCTGCCGTCAAGACAACCTACCTCTCGTGCGCGGCTCTGTCCCACAACCGGTCCTCAGACCGGTCGCGGTTAACTACGCATCCCGTCCCGCTGCATTCAGGCGCCGAGACCGATCTGTACCGCCGCGGGTTCGAGACTGTCGCTGGCGATCTGGCCCATGGGCGTCTTCTGGTGCACGTCCATTCCGAGAGATCCCACCAGTGACGACCGTGCGCGGCTCACCCGGCTCTTCATGGTACCGACCTGACAGCCGATGAGCTCAGCGGCGGCCTCGTATGTCATGCCCTGGGCCGCGACGAGGATCAGGGCCTCCCGCTGCGACGGCGGCAATTTGCCGAGATGCTGCCAGACCCGCTTGAGGTCGCTGCTCGCCTCCTGGGCTGCCGGCGCGGCGACCTGTGCGGCCATGGCCCCATCCGCGTCCTCGACCTCCCGCTTCCGCTTGCGGCACTCCGTATAGAAGTAGTTGCGTAGGATGGTGCAGAGCCAGGCCATCAGGTTGCTGCCGGGCTCGAACCGGTGCCGGTTCTGCCATGCTCTCAGGAGCGTCTCCTGTACGAGGTCGTCCGCCGTCGCCGCGTTGATGGCCAGCGACAGGGCGAAGGCCCTCAGACCCGGCAGCGCGGTGAGTAGATCGGCGCTGAAGGCAGCGTAAGCCGCGGCGTCACGCCCCGTAGAAGCCTGGGTGAGGCGCGCAACCAGATCCAACAGGGCCGGCGGCTGCTCCTCGGCGAGAATGGAGGCGTAGAACGCCCTCAGTTCGGCACCGATATGAACCCGCGCCGCGTCCGGTATCTTTGCCCCGGCAGGACGCTCCGAGGGCTGAGCCTCAGAACCGTGCGCTGGCCTCGAAGCCGTCATTCCCAGATCGCGAGCGCCCATCCATTCCCCCTTTGCCCATGCTATGCCCCATGCGCCGGGCGCATTTGGCAATGCCTGCGGGATGTTTTGGCAAAGGAAAGCTGAACGTTGGCTAAAGGAGTTCTAAACTGAGCGACAAAACCACGCTGTCTCACCGGATCGGCGATCGGTGATATGCCCGTTCTCGGCCCTGGGCATCAAGGAGTAGCGCGGGCGGGAATGCCCGAACGCCCCGACCGATGCTTGCTTGACTCGTCTCAGACAATGTTCGTGATGGCACCGGGCGGATGCGCCAACAGGTTCGCCAGAAGGCTGAGACCGTAGCGCAAAGCCTCGCCATCGGGGGCGGCCCCGAGGGAAACGCGAATCGCATCGGGTGCCGGGCCGACCGCGAAGGCATCACTCAGAATCACGGACAACCCGCTCTGACGCGCATGAGCGCCGAATTCTCCGCGTTGCCAGGGTGGCGGCAATGGCAGCCAGAGGTGATGCCCGCAGGGATGGGCATGGACAGAGAGGCCCCGCAGGGCCTCCCGCGCCACGGCCTGACGATGTCCATTCTCGTGCCGGATGGCAGCGACGATGGAATCGAGATCCCCATTGGCGATCCAATGGGAAGCGAGGGCGGCGGCGAGCGGCGAGGCCATCATGCTGATGGCGCGTAGCTCGGCGGCGAGGCGGACCGCTTCGTTCGTGCCGGGTACGGCGACATAAGCGATGCGCAGCCCCGGGCTGACGCATTTGGACAGGGTCGCGATATGCCAGGTGATGTCGCCCGCGAATGACGCGAAGGGAGCCGGGGCATCGGGTGGCAGGGTGCCATAGGCGTCATCCTCGATGATCGCGACTCCGTGGGTTCGGGCGATCTCGGCGATCCTTTCGCGTCGATGCGTCGGGATCGTTGCCGTGGTCGGGTTGTCGAGGGTCGGCACCAGATAGAGGGCGCGCGGACGGTGGAGACGACAGCATTCGAGGAACGCGTCCGGGAGAATACCCTCGCCATCGGCTGACACGGGAAGCAGACGAGCCCCACGCCGCTCGGCCGCCATGCGGAGCCCCGGATAGGTCAGGATCGGGACGCAGAGGGCATCGCCGGGTTTCAACACCACGGTGAGGATCGCGGCGAGCGACGCCTGCGCCCCGCCGGCGACGATGACACGCTGGACCGGCACCGGCCCCAGACGGCGACCGAGCCAATCCGCCCCGGCGGCGCGATCCGCGAGGTTTCCGGCACTGTCCTGGTACTGCATCCGGTCGAGGAAACCCGCCGACGCGGAAAGCCGCGACAGACCGCTCTCCAGACGCTCCGCGAGACGGGCCGCGGCCGGCTGGGGCGGCATGTTCATACTGAAATCGACGCTGCCGGACGGGTCGGCGGTCGCGGCCTTCACCAGCGACGGCGAGGCGGCGCGAATGAAGCTTCCCCGCCCGGCGGACGCATCGATCAGGCCCGTCCGCCGCGCTTCGTTGAAGGCCCGCGTGACGGTGGTGAGATCGACGTTGAGATGCTTGGCCAAGCTGCGCTGAGGCGGCAACCGCGTCCCCGGAGGAAGCCGTCCCGAGCGAATATCCTCTGCCAGGATTCTGACGATGGCCAAATATTTCGGCCCCTCCTCGTCCCGTATCGTTGGATTCCACGCCTCCATCATTGCCTCTCGCGACACAGTTTTGTATGCATACATGCAGCATACATAGTTAGGCGACCCATACGACTTCCGTGACGATATGTCCGGTTTATAGGATGTTTGTATGGATATCTAGACCATACAATCAGCTTTGCTGATCCGCATCTCCGCCGCTCGTCAGGATGGCACCGCGAAACAAGGACATCGAGAATGCACAGGACGACAGATCAATCGCTCCTCTCCGTGGGCCTTCGCTGCCGATGCCCCCGTTGCGGCGAGGGACGGCTCTTCGATGGCTTCATCACCCTGAAGCCGAACTGCGAAGCCTGCGGACTCGATTACGGTTTTGCCGACCCGGCGGACGGGCCGGCCTTCTTCATCATGATGTCGATGGCATTCCCCGTCACGGCTTTCGGCATCTGGCTGGAACTCTCCTACGATCCCCCGCTCTGGATCCATGCGGTTGTCACGCTGCCGCTGCTTCTCCTGGCCTGCGTTCCGATCATCCGCCCTCTCAAGGGTCTCTTCATCGCGAGCCAATACATCAACAAAGCCGAGGAAGGACGCTTCGCCGTCCGGGTCGCGCCAAAAGCGGAGCCGGGGACCGGCCGTTGAGCGTGATGACGCAATGGGGCAGGGTTGGTGCCGCAGACTGAGCTGCCGAGTCGTTTCCTGCCCGTTCCCAGCAACCATTCAGGTTGATCGACATGCTGTCGGACTTTGACGCTCTCCTCCTGGCGAGGATCCAATTCGGCTTCACGGTGGCGTTCCACATCGTGTTCCCCGCCTTCTCCATCGGACTCGCGAGTTACCTCGCGGTTCTGGAGGGGCTCTGGCTGGCGACCGGGCGGCAGGTCTTCCTCGATCTGTTCAAGTACTGGATCAAGATTTTCGCCATCGCCTTCGCCATGGGCGTCGTGTCCGGTCTGGTCATGTCCTACCAGTTCGGCACGAACTGGTCGGTCTTCTCGGACAAGACGGGACCGGTGCTCGGACCGCTGATGGCCTATGAGGTGCTCTCCGCCTTCTTCCTCGAAGCCGGATTCCTCGGCGTGATGCTGTTCGGCATGTCCAAGGTCGGGCCGAAGCTGCATTTCTTCGCGACCCTCATGGTGGCGATCGGGACCTTCTTCTCGGCCTTCTGGATCCTGTCGGTGAATTCCTGGATGCACACGCCGCAAGGCTACGGCATCAACGCCGCCGGACAGTTCGTGCCGGAGGATTGGTGGGCGATCGTCTTCAACCCCTCCTTCCCGTACCGCCTCGTGCACATGGTGCTGGCCGCCTACCTGACGACCTCCCTCGTCGTCGGCGCGGTGGGAGCCTGGCACCTGCTGCGAGAGCGATACAATCTCGGCGCGCGCACGATGTTCTCGATGGCGATGTGGATGGCCGCCATCGTCGCGCCGCTCCAGATCCTGGCGGGCGACGCTCACGGGCTGAACACCCTGGAGCATCAGCCCGCCAAGGTCATGGCGATGGAAGGGCATTTCGAGAGCCATCCGGACGGCGCTCCCTTGATCCTGTTCGGCCTGCCGAACCAGGAAGCGGGCCGGGTCGACTACGAGGTCTCGATCCCCAAACTGTCCTCGCTGATCCTGAAACACGGATTGAACGAGCCGTTGAAGGGCCTCGACACCGTGGACCGCAAGAACTGGCCGCCGGTTCCGGTGGTGTTCTGGTCCTTCCGGGTCATGATCGGCCTCGGGATGCTGATGCTGCTTCTCGGCGTCTGCAGCCTCTTCGCGCGGTACAGGAAGGCCCTCTACGATTGGAAGCCTCTGCACCGCTTCGCCGTCGGCATGGGGCCGGCAGGTTTCGTCGCCGTCTTAGCCGGTTGGATCACCACCGAGGTGGGGCGGCAGCCCTTCACGGTCTACGGCCTGCTTCGAACGGCCGAATCCGCCTCGCCCCTGTCGGCGCCGGCGGTCGGCTCCTCGCTCGTCGCGTTCGTGCTGATCTATTTCGCGGTCTTCGGGATGGGGATCCTCTACATCCTGCACCTGATGGCGAAATCCCCGCATCTCGGCGAGCACGGGATCGAGCCCGGAACACCGATCCGCACCGCCGGCATCACCCCAGCGACTTCGGTCAATCCCGACCGCTCCCTCCAGCCGGCCGAGTGAGGACATCACCATGCTCGCGAGTATCGACCTGACCGTCGTCTGGGCCTTCATCATCGCCTTCGCGGTCTTCGCGTACATAGTCATGGACGGGTTCGACCTGGGTCTCGGCATCCTGTTCCCGGCCTTCAAGCCGGGGCAGGAGCGCGACACCGCCATGAACTCCGTCGCCCCGGTCTGGGACGGCAACGAGACCTGGCTGGTCCTCGGCGGGGGAGGCCTGTTCGCTGCCTTTCCGCTGGCCTACGCGGTCATCATGCCGGCCCTCTACGCACCGATCATCGCCATGCTGCTCGGTCTGATCTTTCGCGGCGTCGCCTTCGAGTTCCGGTGGCGCGACCCCCGGCACCGGGCCCTGTGGGACGTGGCCTTCACCGGAGGATCGGTGGTGGCCACCTTCGCGCAGGGTATCGCCCTCGGGGCTCTGTTGCAGGGTATCAAAGTCGAGGGCCGGGCCTATGCCGGCGGATGGTGGGATTGGCTGTCGCCCTTCAGCATCCTCGTCGGCCTCGGTCTCGTCTGCGGCTATGCGCTCCTGGGGGCGACATGGCTCGTCATGCGCACGGAAGGGTCGCTGCAGGAACGCGCCCGCACGCTTTCGCTCTGGCTCGGCGCGGCGACCATCGCCTCCGTTGCGGCAGTGAGTGCCGCGACGCCGTTCCTGAAAGGCCAGTATTGGGAGCGCTGGTTCTCGATGCCGAACGTCCTGCTCACGGCGCAGGTGCCGATCCTCGTGGTCCTGGCCTCGTTCCTGTTCTTCCATCTCCTCAGAAAAGGTGCCGAGACGGCACCGTTCCTCCTGTCCCTCGGCCTGTTCCTGCTGTCTTTCACCGGTCTCGGGATCAGCATCTTCCCGGACATCGTGCCGGGGCGCATCACGATCTGGGAGGCGGCATCCCCGCATGCCAGCCAGGTCTTCCTCCTCGCCGGCGCGTCGATACTGATCCCCATCATCCTGGCCTATACGGCCTACTCGTACTGGGTCTTTCGCGGGAAGGTCGACGCATCGGGGTACCATTGATGCCCGATGGCTCGTCCCCCGGAGGTCCGCCCCCGCTGTGGCGGCGGCTCCTCTGGTTCGCGGCGATCTGGGCGGCGAGCATCGTCGCCCTCGGCATCGTCGCATTCGGCCTGCGCACCTGGCTGAAGGCGGGCTAGGGCGGGAAACCCGACCCTCAGTACGCTGCCTGAGGGTCAGTGACGTGAGACGGGGTGCGGATCATGCCGGGCTCTTGGTGTGCGTCATGAAGAACCGCACCATCTCCCGGCTGGCATCGGGCCCGCGTGGATCGGTGTAGCTTCCGTCCCTGCTTCCACCCGACCAGGCATGGCCGGCACCATGCAGCGCCCAATGCTCGAGCATGGGCCGTCCGGCATCATCCGCCCGGACGGTACGGGTGAAGGCCATCCCCTCCGTGGATTCACCCTGGTTCACGGCCTGGGAGAGCGTCGCGTTTGGCATGGCGAGAGCAAAGACCTGCTCGCCGTTGATTGGCTTCACCGTCTTGTCCGCATCCCCGTGGAAGACGATGGTGGGTATGCCCGGGCCGTCCTTCCGCGCCTTGACGGTGCCGCCGCCATTCATGGCCGCGAATGCGCCGGGCATGTCGGTGGCCGCGCCGAAGGGCAGACCGGAATGGACGCCGACGGCTGCAAACACATCCGGATAGGTCGCGGCCATGATCGCGGCCGCCGCCCCACCGGCCGACAGGCCAGCCGCATAGACCCGGTTCGGATCGGCTGAGAATTCGTTCACCACTTCCAGCGCGATCCCGGAGATCAGGGACGGTTCGCCGCTTCCGCGTTGCTGGTCGCCGGCATTGAACCAGTTCCAGCACTTCTGCATGTTGGCCGATTGCGGCTGGCCGGGATACGCTACGATGAAGGTCTGCTCCTCGGCCAAAGCGTTCATGCCGGTTCCCAGGGCAAAATCATCCGGGTTCTGGGTGCATCCGTGCAGCATGATCACGACCGGAAGCGCTTGGCCCTCGTAGCCGCTCGGGACATAGACCTTGTAGGTCCGACTGCCCGCCGCGTTGGCGAAACTCCGCTCCTCGAACCGCGCTCCTGCCGGAACCTCGACCGTCGCCCCGCGTGAGGATCTCGTTCCACCTCCGATATCGGGCATGCCTTTGCCGAAATCGGGCATATCGCCCATCTTCGGAAAGCGCTCGCGCAGGGCTCGGATCGTCTCGGCGAGGCCGGGGCGTGCGGAGGCTTGGCCCGCCGAGTGCGCCGCATGGTCGGTGGCAGTTGAGCCGGCGGCGGGGGCCGTCCAGGCGCCGCCGTGGACAGCAGGCGCCACCATGTCGATGGTCTCGCCTGCCACCTCGTCGCTCGCCGGCGGTACGGATTGTCCCTGCAGCAGGGCCATCGCCTCGCTCAGTTGTCCGGCACGGGTGAGACGTGTCACCTCGGCCATGTCGATCTTGGGAAAAGCTTTCATCATCATGATCCTGGCGGCGTTGGGGCTGTGGAACGACGATCCATGCGAGTCTCTGCGAGGGGTCAGGCGATACGGTCGGCCAAAGCCGCCTTGACGTCGGGACTGGCCTGGAAGGCGCCTAGAACCTGCACGGAGGCGATGGCCTGTCGGGCGAGTTCGGGAGTCACATCGAACGCGATGCTCGCGAGGCCGAGCACCTGAATATGCAACGGGGCGCCCGCATCCAGCGCGGCTTCGAGGTCGCGGGCGGTATAGTGCGACAGGCCGAGGCTGAGCTGCTTACGGGCGACCGATTGCTTCACCGCATCGCCCTGACGTTCGAGCTGATTGCGCACCGCCGTCCGGATGAAATCGGCACGGTTGGCATAGAATCCATCCCGAACCAGTAGGTCGATCTGCCCGAGATCGACGAAGCCGAGATTGAGGGTCAGCTTCTCGCTGTCCGGCACTTTCGGGCGTACCTCACGAACTCGATCCACCATACCGACCATCCCATAACCATCCCATTGGATGGTCTACAGATGGCTATCGATGAGATCGGTGCAAGACCCTTGGCTTCGTCTCCTGTCGTCCGCCCCTCGCATCGACGATGTGTCGACAGGCTGACGCAACGATGCCGCATCGCCTCATGGCCACTGCCACGATGAGACCGTGAGCGTCCTGTGAGTTTGATGTTCCGAAATCCGGCGGATGAAGGATGGCCCCGCGCCATCTGAGCCGGTCGTGCCAGAGCCCATCACGGACAGGCGCGAACGCCGCATATCCCTTCGCCGGCGGCTGCTTTATCGAAGGCCGCGCCAACCGACCCGGACCCATGCCGATGCTCACGTTCTGGCTCGATCAGCCGATCTGGTTGATTTTCGGAAGTCTCGCCTGTCTCGTCCTGGCCTGGTGCCTGATGCTGATCGCCCTGACGAACATGAAGCGGACGCGTCCCTTCATCGTCGGTGTCTCGACTGGCATCGCTCCCGCCTTCGTCGGCGTGGTCTCGGTCCTGCTGTCGCTCCTGATTGGCTTTGTCGCCAACGATGCCTGGGAGCGTCAGCGCCAGGCGTCCCGCGTGGTACAGACGGAGAGCGCCCAGGCGCGTGCCGTCTACAATCTGAGCCGATCCGTATCCAAGGACCTGCCGGACTTCCGCATCCTGCTCGCGGATTACATCGAGTCGGTCGTCGACGAAGAATGGCCCGCCATGGCGAAAGGCGGAAAGGCGTCGTCACGGGCCGACCATGCCTTCGGAAAACTGCTTCAGGCGGTGGTGGCGCCGCATTTCGACGTGGTCGTCGGGAAAGCCAACCATTCGGCCCTCCTCGCAGCGGTGCTCAACCTGCAGACCGCGCGCAGCGAAAGGCTCGCCCTGAGCGAGATGGAGGGCGACGACAGCAAATGGGTGACCCTATTCGCTCTCTCGGCTCTCGCTCTTCTGGTCATCGCCGCCATTCATGTGGAGCGACCGTCGTCTCAGGCCGCTTCCCTGAGCATCTTCGGCTCGGCGCTGGTGATCACCCTGGGGGTGATCGCCATGCACGAACGTCCGTTCGACGGCCCGCTCGCCCTCGGCCCGAGCTTGCTGGATCAAGTCCGCACGCTCGTCGTAGCCGCCGGCTGAGAGCGACGCTTCGCGCCATATGCGCGGATCCCAGCCGGTCTGTCGTCGGGCTACCGCAGGGTGGGAGACTCCCCGGGCTGAAGAGCGCGCTGTTCATCCGCGTCGCTCACGGCGTTGAGGCGCTCGAGATGCTCGAAAACGTGCTCGAAAGCATGCGTGACAGCCTGCTCGAAGGAACCGTCGCCCTTGCCCTGGGCGGCTTTGAGCGCGGCCAGGAGAGCCTTGTGTTTCTCGGTGTCGCTCGACATCGCCATCTCCGAGGCCGGGCGGAATGCCGCCTCGAAGGGGCAAGCACGGGGTCGGCGTCGGGTTCCCATGCGGGCGGTGCTACCGGCGAGGCCGTGAACTCGTCCGTCGGATTGTCACCGATGATGGCCGGTTTGCGCAGACCCATCCAAGATGGATCGTGCGGTCAAAAGACCGCGCAGGCTTCGCCCCCCACGACGGGGGAGGGCGAGGCGTCCATCGACGGAGACCGCCTCCGCGAAAAACCATAGTCCGAGGACGGGAAGGCGGTCAGAGGTCAGACTTCGGGTCGGCTTTGCCACCGCCTCCGGGGATTGGGGCCCCGAGCGTCGCCTTGAACCATGCGACGACCCGATCGATCACCGGCTGCTGAAACCAAGTGAGGTCGCCATGGCCCGCTCCTTCGACCAGCACATAGTCCGCCTTGCCGCCCTTTGCCCGCAGGCCCTCGAACAATTGCTTGCTCTGCACCGGCGAGACGAGCTTGTCGGCGGTTCCGTGCATGATCAGGAAGGGCGGTTCGTCGCCGCCGAGATGACCCATGGGACTTGCGGCCAGCGCCCTGTCGGAATCGGCTGAAATCGAAGCACCGGGAAAGTCACGAAAAGCCGGCCCGTTGACGAGAAGCGCCTCCGTCACAGCAGGCGATTGGTGCATGAGTTGGACCGCCGGCGAAAATCCCTCACCGATATTGAGGAGGTTCGAAATTCCGTAGAGTGTGACGGCCGCCTGCACATCCGAGGGCTGATCGAGATGATCGCCCTTGTCGAAGGCTTTCTCCCCACCGGTGACGCCGACCATCTGGGAGAGATAGCCGCCAGCGGAATCACCGAGGACGCCGATCCGGGTCGGGTCTATGCCATACTCGGCCGCGTGAGCCCGCAGGTAACGTACGGCGGCCTTGCCGTCCTCCACCAGCGCCGGGAACCTGTCCGGGACGACACGATATTCGGCGGCGGCAACGACGAAGCCGGCCGCGGCCAGAGCCGAGCGCAGCTCGAAGTATTTCTCATGGTCAGCCGAGGTGAAACCACCGCCCGGGAAATACACGATCGCAGGCTTCTTGTCTTTGGTGCGCGGCACGAGCAGCGACATGCGCAATTGCCGGATCGCACGCATCGAACGGATCTGGGAATAGATCACGCCACTGATCTGATCGACCTGGCTCCGGTTTCCTTCCACCCGAACGACCTGGGCCCCATCGGAATAACCTGGCAGCTGCGCGTCGCCTGCCGAGGCCTGCTGGGTAAGAATACTCACAGCGATGACGCCTCCCAAACTAAGGGCCTGGATCATTCTCATGTGATGCGCCTTTGTCGGTTGCGGTGCGATCCTTCTACACCACGAACCGGCAAGGACATGTGTCAGCGCCATAGCCTCAGCGGTGCATCCGAACGGAAGCGATAGAAGGCCCGTCATCCGTCGCAAGTCGCTCAGGAAGCACGCCGACCTGTTCGAAATATCCGAGATCCAGCGAGGCAATGAGGTCGCGCCATACGGCCTTCGCTCGCGGCCGAACGCTCGATCCGGCAACGCCGGTCACGATGCCGGCTTAGCTGAGACGGGGAAGAGCGACGGAGGGGAAATCGACGGCATTCGGAAAACGAACGGTCGTGCACGTCGTCAGCTTGGCCAAGATGGCGGGCCACGCCCGTTGATGATGAGCACTACGTCTACGCTATAGCCCTCTAACGCCGTCCGCCTGCTGCTGCGATCGGATCAATTTGCCGAGGAGCACGGCAAGCTGACCTCGCTCCTGCTCATCCAGACCACTGACGATGCTCTGCTGATTTGCGATGTGAGCCTCTATTGCGCGATCGATCAACGCCAGAGCATCGGCTGTCAGCGCCACCAACGTTCCCCGTTTATCCGCCGGGTTGGGCCTCCGCTCGACCAGTCCGCCATTCTCAAGCCGATCGAGGCGATTGGTCATGCTTCCAGATGAAATCATCGCCGCCTCATAGAGCGCGGTGGGCGTGAGCGCATACGGTATGCCACTGCGCCGGAGCGTCGCCAGCACGTCGAACTCGCCGGGTTGCAGGCCAAATTCCGCAAATAGCGGATTGAGCCGATCCCGCGAGATCAGCAGCGCTGCTTCACCCAGCCGTCCCAGCAGCACCATCGGCCCGATATCGAGATCGGGCCGTTCGCGGGCCCATTGTTCCGCAGCCATTGCAGCCCTGTCCATTCCGCGCACCTATCTTTACGTCGAGATATATATCTCTATGTAGAGATAATATCGGACGCGGCAACCCTGACAAGGTCATATTGCTCGGAGATCATCATGCGGGAAACATCAGGTCGGATGCTGTTTCCGGCCGCAATCCTGCTCGTCGGCATCAATCTGCGCCCGGCACTGGCCTCGGTCGGCCCACTGCTCGACGCGATCCAGCGCGACACGGGCCTTGGCGACATCGGCGCGAGTCTGCTGACCACGTTCCCGGTTTTATTGATGGGCATCTGCCTGCTGGGAACGGCATGGCTGCGCGGATGGATGGGAGAGCGGGCAGGCATCGCCTCTGGTGTCCTGCTCATTCTCCTCGCCTGCCTGGGCCGCTGGGTGTGGCCGCAGGAGGCAGCTTTGGTGTTGACCGCCATCGTTGGCGGCGTCGGCATCGCCATCGTTCAGGCGCTGATGCTGGGTGCCATCCGCCGTCGAGCGGGACCACGGAGCGGGCGCCTGATGGGCTTTTACTCCACCGCGATCATGGGTGGAGCGTTGATGTCGAGCATGGCGGGCGCCTGGATCGCGCGGGCATTGGGCTGGCCGACCGCGCTGGGCATTTGGGCATTGCCTGCCCTCCTCGGGCTGTGCGTCTGGCTTCTGGTACCGCGGGGACCGCAAGAGAGAATAGGATCGGTGCAACGCAGCCCGGTGCACCATGCGCCGCGCGCCTGGCTGTTGATGCTGTTCTTCGGCTTCGGCACGGGTGCCTATACGCTCGTGCTCGCCTGGCTGCCGCCCTTCTACACCCAGCTCGGCTGGTCCGAGCAGGCGGCCGGCGCGATGCTTGGAGCCGTCACGCTGTCGGAGGTGGTCGCAGGCATTACCGTCTCGCTTTGGGTTGATCGATCGCAAGATCGTCGCGCGGTGTTGTTCACCGCGATTGCCGCGCTGCTGACGGGAATGCTCTGCCTCTGCGTGGCGCCACTACAGCTCGCATGGGCGGCGGCGCTGCTGGCGGGGCTCGGCATTGGCGCGCTCTTCCCGCTCTCGCTGATCGTCGCGATGGATCATGGCGACGATGCCGATCAGGCAAGCGCGCTCGCCGGCTTCGTGCAGGGTGGGGGCTATGTCCTCGCCGCCGCGCTGCCGCTGGTCGCCGGACTGCTGCGTCAGCATCTGGCGGACCTCACCCCCGCCTGGTGGCTGATGGCGGGACTATGCCTCGCGCTCGCGCTCATCGCCGCGCGCTTTCGCCCCGGTGACCGTCTCTTCCTCCGCCTCTGACGACAGGAGTCTTACAATGGCCTTTTACGACACGGCTAGCCGCACCGCTTATTTCATCGAATTCGGCGCTGGCCGCCCTATCGTCCTTCTGCATGGCATCAGTAATTCAGGCCGCGCCTGGGGACCACAGATCGCTCCGCTGGTCGAGGCAGGCTATCGGGTGATCGTGCCCGATCATGCCGGGCATGGCGCGTCGGGCAAGCTGACGACGCCCATAGGCGTCGCCGCGCTCGCGGGCGATATCGAAGCACTGCTCGCTCATCTGGATATAGGGCCTGTCGATCTGGTTGGCCTCCACTAGTGGGCATGATCGCGCTGGAGCTTGCGCTCCGAGACCCAGAACGTATCGGCCGACTGGTCGTCGCGAACAGCTTCGACAAGACAAGCACGCCCGTCTTCCACGCGCTGGCGGAAGGCTGGGCGACGATTTTCGAGCGCCCCGGTGGTCCGGTCCAACGGTTGGCACAAAGCTGGCCGTCGCTTGTCTCTCCCGCGTGCAGACGACACCGGAGGGTTTGCGGACCTATCAAGTCCGGCATGGCATAGCGGCGACGGCCGATGGCGCCTCGCTCGCCCATGTTGCGCGCGGCATCGGCGCGTTCGACGTCACCGAACGCATCGCCTCGTTCGCCATGCCGACGCTTTTCATGGCAGGCAACCTCGATGGGATGTCCCCGCCCGAGACCAGCCATCGCATGGCCGAGCGCGCGCCACAGGGCCGCTACGCCGGAATCGACGGCGCCGCACACATCTCCAACGTCGATTCAGGGGATCGGTTTTCAGCCCGACTGCTGAAATTTCTGGGTGAAGGGACGGAGAGGCCCGATGTACCCGGATCAAATGGATAGAAGAATCTGCGGTGCGGGTGGATGGCGCCTGCCCCCACGGACTGCGTCCAAGCAGAGACCCGCGGTGGTTGTGTATCGACCGCGCAGAATGGCGCACCATGGCGTAGAAGCGGCTAAATGGCGGAGACGGAGGGATTCGAACCCTCGATACCCCTTTCGGGGTATGCTCATTTAGCAAACGAGTGCCTTCAGCCGCTCGGCCACGTCTCCGTAGGGGTGGCTCTAGAATTTCGCGTCGGACGGGTCAACCCGCTTCGCTGGCTCGATAGGCGCCAATGGGGTGGAAATCCGTGCGTTGCGCCGTTCATAATGCTTGGCGACCCTCAGATGGCGGGAGATCGCGTAGTTCGCGGCGGTGAGGAAGCCATAGACGCCCCTCACGAAATGGCGCCGGCCGAGATAGGCCTTCAGAAAGTTCAGCGGCAACTCCACGAAGATCCGCCAGGTCGGGATGGTCACGCCGCGGGTTTCGAGATCCCGGGCCTGCTGGTCGGAATAGCGGTTGAGCTTGTCGAGCTGGTCGCCGAGCGAGCGGACGGAGAAGTGGTGGATGACCCCCTTCACGCGTCCGACGCTGGCGCCGGGATCGAGTTCCACCCGGTCGTGGACGGGGGAGGGCGAGTAGCGCCCCCTGTCCTTGCGATAGAGGCGGACGGGATGCAGCGCATAGGCCCAGGGATGCGGCTTGCCTTCGCCGGGGAAGATCTCCGCGATGGCGATGCGATAGGCCGGATGGGCGGGCTCGCCGGCGGCGAACAGGGCGCGGATGGCGTCGGACAGGTCCGGCGGCACCACCTCGTCCGCATCGAGGTTGAGGAGCCAATCGTGACGGCACTCGGTCTCGGCGAAACGCTTCTGTGGGCCATAGCCCGACCAGTCGTTGTGGATCACGCGTGCGCCAAGCGATGCCGCCAGCGCCTGCGTTCCATCGGTGGAGCCGGAATCGACCACGACGAGGTCGTCGGTGAGGTCGCGCACGGCTCGGATGGTCGCGCCGATCCGGTCGGCTTCGTTGAAGGCGATGAGGAAGATCGAGAGCGGCGGCGCGGACATGGGGAGGGCTCTACGGCATCGGCCCGGCTGGCCGATACTGTTTTCTCGACAGTGTCGTCATGGATCGAGGATCGTCCCTCTAGGGCCGGCGGCGTCGTGCTCAGGCCGCGACCGGCTGGTCGCCCAGCCGCTTGCGCTGGACCTTGCCATTGGCGGTGCGGGGCAGGGCATCGAGGAACCGGATCTCGCGCGGGCATTTGTAGGCCGCCAGTCTCTCGGCGCACCAGGCCAGGATCGACGGTCCGTCCGCCTCCGCCCCAGGCTTCAGGACAACGAAAGCGGCGATGACCTTCAGGTCGGCCCGGACGGCGAGCTCGGCGACGCCGACTTCGGCCACGGAGGGATGCAAGCCGACCACGCCCTCGACCTCGTTGGGAGAGACCCGGTAGCCGAGAGCGTTCATCAGGTCGTCGTTGCGCCCGTGGAACCAGAGGTAGCCGTCCTCGTCGAGGCTCGCGAGATCGCCGCCCGCGAACCATTCGCCGCGCAGAACCGAGGCTTCTTCGTCGGGCCGGTTCCAGTAGCCGAGCATCAAGCCCGGCTCCGTACGGTGGACGGCCAGAAGCCCGGTCTCGCCTTTGGGCAAAGGCTCGCTCGGCCCGTCCACGGGCAGGATCGCCACGCGGCGCCCGGGCTGGGGCATGCCGGGAGAACCGGGCTTCACCGGAATGGTGGGACCGCTGGAGATGTAGGTGGAGATTTCGCTCATGCCGAGCGCCTCGTAGAGGGGCTTGCCGGTCCGCCGCGTCCAGGCCTCCAGCAAGTCGGCGGGCAGGGCCTCGCCGGCGGTGCAGCCGTGGCGCAGCCGGGACAGATCGCAGGAATCGAGATCGGCATATTTCAGGATCTGTCGATAGACGCTGGGCACGGCGGCAAACAGCGTCGCACCGTGGCGGGCGATGAGACTGGGCCAGATGGCAGGATCACGGGGCCCATCGTAGAGCACGCTCGTGGCGCCGCAGGACCAGGGATCGGTGATCCCGACGCCCAGCGTGTAGGTCCAGTTCATGGTGCCGGCATGCAGCATGACGTCGGCTTCCGTCAGCCCCAGCCAATGCGCATGCATCGGACGTCGCCCCCAGATCGCCCGATGGGCGTGGAGCACGCCTTTCGGCCGGCTGGTGGTGCCCGACGTGTAGACCAGGGTCGCCGGATCGTCCGCCGCGGTGTCGGCATAATCCGCGACCGGCTCGGCTCGTTTCATCGCGGCGATCTCGGAGGGGCCGAGGACGATGCGGCCCTCGGCCTCCGCCGCGTCGAGACGGTGGCCCGCCCCGGTCACCACGACGGCCGCACCGGAATTCTCCATAAGGAAAGCGGCCTCCGCCGGCGTCAGCTGGGGCGAGGAGGGGAGAGCCACGAGCCCGGCGGCGAGCGCGCCGAAATACACGAGGACGTAATCCGCCTCGTTGCCCATCCGGATCATCACCCGGTCGCCGCGTGTGAGGGCGAGGGACAGAAAGCCGGCGGCAATGCCGCGCACGGCCCGGTCCGCCTCGGCGAAGGTGAGGCGCAGCGTCTCGCCTTCCGCGCCCGCCATGACGAGCGCCGTCTTGCCTCCCCGCAGGCGCGCATTGTCCGCGAGGCAGTGGCGGGCGGCATTGAAACGGGCCGGTAGGGGAGCGTCCGGGAGGATCATTCGAAAGGTTCGGGCTCTCTCGTGGCGGTGCGCTCAAGCCATGACGAAACCTGCGGCCGGCAACAAGAGCCGGCCGCAGGATGTCGATGGGTTTGCCTGAGCGTCATCCGCGATGAGCGGCGATTACGCAGCCTTGGTGTCGAGCAACTCGTTGGCGGCGGCGAGCATCGACTTCATGGCGGCGGAAGCGGCCTGATAAGCCGGCGTCCCCACGTCCCAATTGTTCGCGGCGACGGCATCGATCATCTTCTTCGCTTCTTCGAGAGCGGTCTTCTCGGCATCGGCAAGACGGGCCAGCGCCGGATGATCGCGCAGCGGGCCGTTCCGCAACTCCGTGCAGACGCTGTGGTTTGCGATGCCCAGCATCGTCGCTTCGGTGGACGCGGCCGGAGCGAGCCCGACCAGGATGCGGGCCAGCTTGCGCTTCCACATGCCCACATCCGCCGGCAGGCAGACCAGGCCATGAGCGCTGACGCGGCCGCTTTCCGCAGCCAAAGCGGTGCGGCCGAAGCTTTCCGCCTTCACGAGGCGGGTGGTGATCTTGTCGATCTCCTCGTGGGTCTTCGCGGCCTTGCCGGCAATGTTCTGGACGCTGGTGGAGATTTCGGCGGTGGCAGAGCGCTGCTGCGAGAGCATGTGCGAGATCGCCTGATTCAGGTCGCTCGCCTGCGAGATCCGCTCGTTGGTCTGCTCGACCCGCGTCTCCAATTGCTCGACGATCGCCCGGCCGGACGTGACGGCGCTGCGGCTCTCGCCGACGGCCACCGAGATGGCTCCCATTTCGGCCGTGAGGGTGCTGAGCAGGCCGCGGATTTCACCCGTCGACCTGGCGGTCTGGGCGGAGAGCGACTTGACCTCGGCGGCGACCACCGAGAACCCGCGTCCGGCTTCACCCGCACGCGCGGCCTCGATCGTGGCGTTCAGCGCAAGCAGATTGGTCTGTGCGGAAATCGACGCGATGGCGGTCGCCATCACTTCGATCTGGGCGATGGCTCGCTCCAGCACCACGACGCGCTCTGAAATGAGCGAGGTGCGGGCTTCGATCTCCTGCATGGCGGATTTCGCCTGGCGTCCGTCGCCGATGCAGGCGCTCATGGCGGTCAGCGCGTCCTGGGCAACGGTGACGACCGTGTCGGACGTCTGAGAGACCTCGGCGATGGACGCCGCCAATTCCTCTGTTGCACCCGCGATCGTCTGCGTGGCGCTCGCCACCTCGCCGACATCGTAGGTCATCCAGCCGATATTGATGGCGGCCTCCGAGGCTTCCTTCGCCATGGACGCGATGGAGGACAGGCTGCGCTGCTTATCGTCATCGCCATGGCTGCGAAGGCGTTCGAGGGCGGATTTGAGCCTACCGTCGGGCAGGTCGACGGCGCTCAAACCCTGGCTCGACATCAGTGCTTCGACGGCCGCGCTCAGACGAACCTCATCGGCCTCGATCTGCTGGGCAACGGCAGGCACCGCAGTCGTGTCGGAGGCGGGACGCTTGCGGGAGAAGCCAATCATAAAACTACAACCCTGAGATATCGATAGGGCAATGTAATAAACTCTATTGTTTAATAGTGCCTTAGCATACCCGCTCTCCGCGACCGCCGGAACGCGAGAAAGGTCGGCTTCCTTGAGCCAGACGCCAGTCGTCAATGGTAACCAAGCGGCTGGATTCAAATATTTTCTTCTTTCGAACAGTATCCGACCTGCTCCTCAAAAAACAGGATTACCAATCAAACCGCTGGTTCTTCTCCAGTATCACGCGTAGACGAAAATTGGCTGGCGCATACTCCAACCATGTATGTCGTCTCGCCATAAGAATTGATGTCGCGGCGGCACCGAACAAGAAACATACTTATAGTTGAATTCAATTTCGCCCAGTGTCGCACATGGGAGAGTAACTTTTTTGCGAAGTTCGCGCGCTCGACGTGAGCGACTGCATCGGATCGATGGGCGAGCCCCATGATGGGGCACCATCCTCACGCGCATGTTCGGGCGAGCGCGCATGAGGACTGTTCTAGGCGCGAGCGATCAGGCCGAATGAGGGAGAAGCGGTGCGGGTCGCAGCGGGACGAGGCCGGCCTTGCGCTCGAGCAAGGTCGGCGGCGGTACGGGCGCCTCGATCGAGCAGACAACCCCGGTGGGCTCGAACAGGAGCTGAACCTCGCCGGCAAGCTCGCGCGCCAGACTACGCTCGATGAGGCGGGAACCGAAGCCGGTGCGTGTCGGCTGCGTCACGGGCGGTCCGCCGTTTTCGCTCCAGCGCAGAAGGAGGCGGGTCTCCGCCACTTTCACGACGGACCAGGTGATTTTCACAGTCCCACCCTCCTGCGAGAGCGAGCCGTATTTGACCGCGTTGGTGCCGAGTTCATGCAGCGCCATGGCGATGGAGAGCGCAAGTCGCGGCGGCAGGCGCAGTTGCGGCCCGGACACGATGAAGCGGGATTGGCCCGCCCCGGTGGAATCGAGGGGAGCGATGGCATCCGCCACCACGTTGCCGAGTTCCGCACCCTCCCAGCTTTCGCGGGTGAGCACATCGTGCACCCGGGCGAGGGCGAGCAGCCTCGCCTCGAACGCGGCCTTTGCCGCCGCCGCCTCCGCCGTGTCGAGGCCGCGCAGGGATTGCATGGCGATGGATTGGACGGTCGCGAGCGTGTTCTTCACGCGGTGGTTGAGTTCGTGGATGAGGAGCAGGAGATGCTCCTCCGCCCGCTTGGCGTCGGTGATGTCGACGTTGCAGCCGGTATAGCCGAGGAAGGCCCCGGTATCGTCGAGGCGTGGCACGCCTTCGCAACGCAGCCAGCGTACCTCGCCGTCGCGATCCACCACCCGGACCTCCGCCCTCACGGGAAGACGCTCGGCAAAGGCCTCGGAGAACTTGGACGTGAACGCCGTCTGGTCGTCCGGATGGACGATCGTCTGCCACCCGCCGGCCGCCAGCGCGCTGGCGGGTTTTCCGAACAGATGGTCGAAATGCAGGTTGGCGAAGCTGATCTCGCCAAGCTCGTCGGTCATCCAGATCAATGCGGGGGCCGAATCCGCCATGTGCCGGAACCGCGCCTCGCTCTCGCGCAGGGCCGAGAGCCCGCGCTCCGTCTCGGCGAGCGCCGTATCGCGCTCTTCGCTGCGCGTGCGCAGGCGCAGGGATGCGTCCGCCAGAACGTCGCCGAGGCGGCGGATCTCGTGGATCGGCGAGGTAATGCGCGGAATCGCTTCGCCACGGGCGAGCGCCGGGCCGGACGCCACGAGCCGGCGCAATGGCTGCGAAACCTTCGACCAGAGATTGATGGCGAGGATCGACGACGTCGCCAGGACGAGGAGGCCGAAGCCGGTAAAGGCCCAGATCCATCCGCGCAGCCGCGCATCCACCAGCGCCTTCGGAATCACGGCGCTCACCGTCCACCCGGTGAGGCGCGAGCGCGCCTCGACGACCGTGACGGGGCGCATGTTGAAATCCTTACCCTCCCAGACTCCCGGCGTATCGGTCTGGCGCTGGCGAAGGGTCGCCAGGCGCGGCCGCCCGACGATGGAGGCCGGGTCGGGAATACGGGCGAGGGCGATCCCATCCCGGTCCGAGACCCCCGTCATCCAGCCCTGGACGTATTCCCGGCTCAGGATGCCCTGCAGCCGGTTCACCGGCGCAAGAAAGCTCAGCAGGTAGACGACCTCGCCCTCGTTCTGCACCGGGACGGCGATGGCGTAGGTCGCCCGATCGGGCATGCTGCCCGACAGGATGCCGGAGATCATGGCCCGCTGCGTTCCGGATGTCAGCTCACGGTCGAAGGGCAAGGCGGTCTTCGGCAATGGGGCCCCGCGCGGGACCGACGTATTGACCAGTTGCTGCCCGTCCGGTTGGCGCAGGAGGATGTCGAGCCCGACGGTTTCGCGAACGAGGCGTGCCTGGGCGTCGAAATTCTCGAACTCCGCATCCTTCAGGCGGGGCGACGTCGCCAAGGTCTGCAGCACGGAGACGAGCCCCGCCGTATCGCGGTCGATGGACAGGGCGATACCGCGAACGTTCTCGCGGGCGTCCTGCTCGAACCGTGCCCGCTCTGTTCCGGCATAGCGAAACAGCAGGATCGCGGTGAACAGAAGCCCGGGCCCGATCAGCGCCACGACGAGGGCGATCAGGTAGACCTGGGTCGAGAAGCCTCGATCCCGGATGCGTGCGAACAGCCGGCCCGGCGCCGTGCCCTGCCACCCACCGGTTCTCGTCCGTTCGAAAGCAGGTTCCATGTCGCTCTTGGACTCGGCGCTCTTCGGCTCTTGGTTCTTGATCTTGGCTTTCCCCGTCTCGGCGTTCATGGCCTATCGATGTGACCAAGATCCCGGCTCGGCACCAGCCGATCGCGGACGCGCTGCTTCAAGGTCTTCACGTCGGGAAATCCCCCGTCCCGCGTTCGGTCCCAGATCGTCTCCGACCCGCAGACGATGATGAAGACGCCGCCTGTCCCCGGCACGAGGGCGACTTCGCCGACCTCGTCGCGGAAAGTGGAAAGAAGCTCCTGCGCCATCCAGCCGGCACGCAGGAGCCACTGGCACTGCGTGCAGTAGGTGATGGAAACCCTCGGTTTTTCGATCCGTGGGGTAGGTGGCAGTTCATCCATGGCCGGCACAGCGACCCATGCACGCTTCCTTGTCAACCTGCCCCCGTGGGAGTTCGACCATGGGATGTGCGTGGAGTTTCGTCGCGGACGCATCGCGATCCGGCCTTTCACCGGCGGTATCACGCCCTATCTCAACACGCGTCGCCGGGCGGCAGGGGCGTGGACGCGCCATGCCGCGCCCGTCCACGAGGAGCCCCCGATGTTGTCAGTTCTGCGTCCCGACGCCACCGCGACCTTCGCGCCTTCGCCTCGACCCTCGGTGTTTCGCCGCATGCGGTCCGCGCTCGTCGCCGTCGCCCTGGCCACGACCCTCTCGGGCTGCGGCGCGATCAACCGGGTGCCCACGCTGGAGGAGAGCGCGAAATCCTCCTGGAGCGAGGTTCAGAATCAGTACCAGCGCCGTGCCGACCTAATCCCGAATCTCGTGGAGACGGTGAAGGGCTACGCGCAGCAGGAGAAGGATGTCCTCGTCGGCGTCACGGAAGCCCGCGCCAAGGCCTCCAGCGTGAAGGTCGATGCCTCCACGGTGTCCGATCCCCAGAAGTTCAAGGAATTCCAGGACGCGCAGAATCAGCTCTCAGGCGCCCTCGGGCGGCTCCTCGTGACCGTGGAGCGCTATCCCGATCTGAAGTCGAACCAGAACTTCCTCGCGCTGCAGTCGCAGCTCGAAGGCACGGAGAACCGGATCGCCGTCGCGCGCCGCGACTATATCGGCGCCGTCCAGGCCTACAACACCGAGGTCCGCACCATCCCCGGCCGCTGGATCGCCGCGTGGTTCTATCCGGAATCGAAGCCGATGGAGACGTTCACGGCGACGCCCAATTCGGACAAGCCTCCGTCCGTGAAGTTCTAGCGCGGTGATGAGGGCGGCGTTTCTTCGAGGGCGCGCGCTCGCGCCGGTCCTGGCGTTCGTCCTCGTCGTCCTGGCGGGGATGGTGCTGCTGGCGCGCGGCGAGGCTCTGGCCGCGGAGCCGACCTTCCCGTCCCTCAGCGGTCGCGTCGTGGATGCGGCCGGGATCCTCAAGCCGGACGAGATATCGGCGCTGGAAGCACAGCTGAAGGCCTACGAGGAGAAGACCTCCGATCAGGTCGTCGTCGCGACGGTGCCGAACCTGCAAGGGCTGACGATCGAGGATTACGGCAACCGGCTGTTCCGCTCCTGGGCCATCGGGCAGTCCAAGACCAACAACGGCGCACTTCTGCTGGTAGCGCCAAACGACCGTAAGGTGAGGATCGAGGTCGGCTACGGCCTCGAAGGGGCGCTGACCGACGCCTTGTCGAAGGTCATCATCACCACTTCCATCACGCCCCGCTTCAAGACAGGCGATTACGGCGGCGGCATCAAGGCCGGAATCGATGCCATGCTGTCGATCCTCAGCGGCGATGCCGAGGAATGGCAGCGGCGAGGCAAGGTACGCAGCGACGAGGCCGAGCCATCCCATGTCATCGGCTTCATCATCCTGTTCCTGCTGATCCTGTTCGTCGTCTACCGGATGAATCGCGGCCGCCCGGGTGGCGGATTCATCATCCTGCCCGGGCCATCGTCCGGCGGCTGGAGCGGTGGCGTCTCCGGCGGCTTCGGTGATGGCGGCGGCTTCTCGGGCGGAGGTGGCTCATCGGGAGGAGGCGGCGCCTCCGGGGATTGGTAGGATGCTGAGCGACACCGACAGGACGCGGATCGCCGGAGCGATCGCCAAGGCCGAATCGACGACATCGGCGGAGATCGTCGTTCTCGTCGCCGCCCGCGCCGGGCTGTACCGGTCCGCAGCCCTCGTGCCGGCGCTGGCCCTCGGGCTCGCGGTGCCCTGGCCGCTGATCCTGTTCACGCCGTGGAGTGCTGCGTCGATCGCCCTGACGCAGGCTGCGGTCGTTCTCCTGGCGCTTGCCGCAGCCTCCCATCCGCGAACCCGTCTCGGCCTCGTTCCCCGCTCGATCCGGCGGGCGCGGGCCCATGAGGCGGCGACGAGGGAATTCGCCGCGCGCGGACTGGCCGGGACGCGCGGGCGAACGGGCATCCTCATTTATCTCGCCGTCGCCGAGGGGCATGCGGAGATCGTCGCCGATACGGGCATCGCCTCGCGCATCTCCCCGGCGGCGTGGTCGTCGGCGATCGACTCGCTTCTGGCCTCGCTCCGACGGCGCGAGGCGACGGAGGGCCTCGTCACGGCCGTCGAGTCCATCGGCGCCATCCTCGAGCGACACCTGCCGCGCCGGCCGGGGGATATCGACGAGTTGCCGAACCGGGTGATCGTCACGGACTGACAGCGTCCGCGTCTTTGTATTTTTCTCCTCTGGCCCCGAAAGAATTTTTGAGCCAGAAGAGCCTTGACGATCCGCCATCAAGGACGGGTCGCGGGAGCGAGACGTCGATGAGTGCGATACAGAAGCACGGGCCATGGGCCCTTGTCGGTGCGTTGGGCGCGGCAGCCCTGGCGATTGTCGCCACCAGCCGCGGCGAATCGATCAACGCCTTGTGGATCGTCGTGGCCGCAGTCTGCGTCTACCTCATCTCCTACCGGTACTACTCGCTCTACATCTCCGAGAAGGTGATGCGCCTCGACCCGGCGCGCGAGACACCCGCCCATCGTCACAATGACGGGCTCGACTACGTTCCCACCAACAAGACCGTCCTGTTCGGCCACCATTTCGCGGCGATCGCCGGCGCGGGTCCCCTCGTCGGCCCGGTCCTGGCCGCGCAGATGGGCTACCTGCCCGGCATGCTCTGGATCCTGGCCGGCGTCGTGCTCGCGGGCGCGGTTCAGGACTTCATGATCCTGTTCATCTCCATGCGCCGCGATGGGCGCTCCCTCGGTGAACTGATCCGGGCCGAACTCGGCGTGATCCCCGGCGTGATCGCGCTGTTCGGCACTTTCATGATCATGGTGATCCTGCTCGCCGTCCTGGCGATGATCGTGGTCAAGGCGCTGGCCGAGAGCCCCTGGGGCACCTTCACCGTCGCAGCCACGATCCCGATCGCGATCCTGATGGGCCTCTACGCGCGCTTCGTCCGGCCGGGCAAGATCGGTGAGGTCTCGATCCTCGGCTTCATCCTGCTCATGGCCGCCATCATCGGCGGCGGCCAGATCAACGAACACCCGGTCTGGGGCCCGGCCTTCACCTTCACCGGCACCCAGCTGACCTGGATGCTGATCGGCTACGGCTTCATCGCCTCGATCCTGCCGGTCTGGCTCCTGCTCGCCCCGCGCGACTATCTCTCGACCTTCCTCAAGATCGGCACCATCATCGGCCTGGCGCTCGGCATCGTCGTCGTCGCCCCGCACCTCCAGATGCCGGCCATGACGAAGTTCGTGGACGGCACCGGCCCGGTCTGGGCAGGCTCCCTGTTCCCGTTCCTGTTCATCACCATCGCATGCGGCGCAGTCTCCGGCTTCCATGCGCTGATCTCGTCGGGAACGACGCCGAAGCTCCTCGACAACGAGATGGACACCCGCTTCATCGGCTATGGCGGCATGTTGATGGAGAGCTTCGTCGCGATCATGGCGCTGGTCGCCGCGAGCGTGATCGATCCGGGCATCTACTTCACCATGAATTCGCCCGGCGCCCTGCTCGGGACCTCCGCCGAGACGGCGGCGGCGGCGGTGACCAATCTCGGCTTCCCGATCACACCCGATGTGATCACCCAGACCGCCAAGGACGTGGGCGAGCATTCGATCATCTCGCGCACCGGCGGCGCTCCGACCCTCGCCGTCGGCATGGCCCACATCATCTCGTCGGCCATCGGCGGCAAGACGATGATGGCCTTCTGGTACCATTTCGCGATCCTGTTCGAGGCCCTCTTCATCCTCACCGCCGTCGATGCCGGCACGCGTGCGGGACGCTTCATGCTGCAGGATCTGCTCGGCCTGATCTCGCCGACCTTTAAGGACACGACGGCCTGGGCGCCCAGCATCCTGGCCACGGCCCTCTGCGTCTCGGCCTGGGGCTACTTCCTCTACCAGGGCGTCACTGACCCGCTCGGCGGCATCTACACCCTGTGGCCGCTCTTCGGCATCTCGAACCAGATGCTGGCGGCCGTGGCGCTGACGCTCGCCACCGTGGTGATCTTCAAGATGAAGCGTGAGCGCTACGCCTTCGTCACGATCATCCCCACCGTGTGGCTGCTGATCTGCACCCTCAATGCGGGCTGGCAGAAGATCTTTTCGGCCGACCCCAAGATCGGCTTCCTGTCCCATGCCGACCGGTTCTCGGCCGCGATCGCCGAGGGCAAGGTACTGGGTCCGGCCAAGAACATGGCCGACATGCACAAGATCGTCTTCAACGACCGGATCGACGCGGCACTCGCCGTGATGTTCGTCGGCCTCGTCGTCGCCATCGCCGCCTTCGGCATCATGGCTTGCGTCAAGGCCTATCGCGCCGAGCGCTGGACGGCCCTCGAAAGCGGCGGCCCCACCGCCGTCCCGGCGGAGTAACCGATATGGCGCTGTCGTCGATGGAACTACGGGATCGGCTGAAGACCTTCTCGAAATGCGTCTGCGACGGCGCCCGCCTGATGGTGGGGCAGGGCGATTACGAGGCCTATGCCGCCCATATTCGCCGGACCCATACCGATCAGGAGCCGATGAGCGAGCGGGAATTCTACCGGAACAGGGAGAATGCCCGGTTCGGTGTGGGTAACCGGAATGGATTCCGCTGCTGCTGATCCAGTCTATCCCCTTCGGTGACGACCCCTTCGGCGAGACAGATCATCCTCTCTATCGCGATCATGCGACGAAGACGTTTCGGGCTCCGGTCTCGGAGTTGAAATTCCAAGACCGGAGCGGGGCTTTTTAACGACGTCGGCAGCCCCATACTTCATCGGCGCAAGTGCATGCCGATCTAAAGTCGTATCGGCGGGTGGCCTCATCTGGGACGATAGGCTTATATGTCGCCTCCCGAGAGAGGAGGTCTCATGTCGCAGCCGCCAATGACCCAGACGCGATCCGGGATGGACCGCTCCGGCGCGATCACCTTCGACAGGACACTCAGGGGCCTCACCGGCGTCGCCGTCCGTGGCTTCCTCCTGTCCCTCGTCACCTTCGGCATCTACCGGTTCTGGTACGTCACCGAATTGCGGCGCTACTTCTGGAACAGGACCGTCGTCGACGGCAGCCCGGCCGAGTATTCCGGGACCGGCAAGGAACTGTTCCTCGGCTTCCTCGTCGCCATCGCCATCCTGATCCCCGTCTACGTCCTGATCTTCGTCGCGACGATCTCGGCGCCCTGGCTCGCGGCCTTCGGCAGCGTCCTGTCCTTCCTCATCCTCTTCGTCCTCGGCCAGTTCGCGGTCTATCGCGGCCGGCGCTACCGGGCCTCACGCACCCTGTGGCGCGGCATCCGCCTCGGGCAGGACGGATCGGCGATCACCTATGCGCTGATGGCCATCGGCTGGTCGCTGCTGATGCTCCTCACCCTCGGCCTCGCCTTCCCCTTCATGCGTGCGAGCCTCGAGCGGTACCGGATCAATCACACCCTGATCGGGTCGAGCCGGATGGAATCGACCGCGCGCGGGCGCTCGCTGCTGCTTCCCTGGCTGGCCTTCTACGTGGTGGTGCTCCTTCCCATCGCCGCCGCGCTGATCGCCTTCCTCGTGGCTACCGATTTCAACATTCCCGACGACCTGTTCGTCCCCAAAGAGGGGGGCAAACCCGGCGAGACGGAATTCAACAGCGATTACGATGGCACGCCCATCGCCACGTTCGGGGCGCTCTTCCTCAGCACGATCGGCATCACGTTTCCCCTCGGGCTCCTTCTCATCCCCTTCTACCGGGCGCGGGAGACGCGGCTCTTCATGAACGCGGCTAGTCTCGGCTCCGTGCGCCTTTCGTCCACCCTGAAGGCCCGCCAGTTCTACTGGCCCTATTTCGTCTACCTTCTCTCCGTGATCGGCTTCGTCCTGATCCTCGGCCTCGTCATCGGCGGCGGCGGTCTGCTCCTGCAGGCCCAGGGCATGGAGAGCGGAGCCCATTGGGCGCTCCTGTTCGGCATGGTGTTCGGCTATCTCGGCGGCGCGCTGTTCTTCGCGGTGCTCTATGTCCGGGTCATCACGGCGCGACTCTGGGCGGCGGTCGCCACCACCACGGTGGTCGAGAATGCCGGCGGCCTCGATGCCGTGCTCGCGTCGAGCCGGCGGGTGGGCAGCGGACTCAACGAGGGCCTCGCCGACGCGCTCGATGTCGGCGGCGCGCTCGAAGTGGGGTTCTAGTGCCGGCACATGCGGTCTACGGCACGTATTACGATGGCTTGAGCGCCAGGGCCCAACCGGTGACCCTGGTCCTCGAGGACAGCCTGGAGATCACCGGGCAGGATCTACGCCTCGCCTGGACACTCGCCGAGCTCGCGGCCGGCGACACGGCCGCCCCGCTCATGCGGGTCGGCCCGGCGGGACGTGCCGAGCGGGTCGAGTTCACCGACGAGAACCTGGCCGCCGCGCTGAAGGATCGCTGTCCGGACCTGTACCGCTCCGACCCCTCCGCCTCGGGCGGTCGCCTGCGCCTCGTCCTGTGGTCGATCGCGGCCGGGATCTCGGTGATCGGTCTGGCGATCTACGGCGTCCCGGCCATTGCCGTGCGTCTGGCACCCGTCATCCCGGCAGCGATCGAAGCGCGGCTCGGCGGCGCGGTGGACGGGCAGATCGGCAAGATCCTCGGCGACCCGCCGGTCTGCGACGATGCCCCGGCGCGGGCCGTCCTCGACCGCTTGATCGAGCGGATGACGGCGGATGGCGGCCTGCCGGTCGATCCGGCGATCACCGTCCGCCGGCACGCCATCGCCAACGCCCTGACCCTTCCCGGCGGGCGGGTCGTCGTGCTGTCGGACCTCATCGATCAGTCCCTCACGCCCGACGAATTCGCCGGCGTGCTGGCTCACGAATTCGGCCATGTCGCCGCGCGCGACCCGATGCGGGCTCTGCTGGCGGCGAGCGGAAGCTCGTTCCTCCTCAGTCTCGTGCTAGGCGACCTGACCGGCTCCACGATCCTCGTCGCGGTAGGCCAAGCCGCCATCTCGGCCGGCTATTCCCGCGAGGCCGAGAACGCGGCGGATACCTATTCGGTGAAGGTCATGCGCCGGTCGGGCGGGGATGCCACGGCGCTGGCGACGATCCTCGAACGCATCGCCAAGGACGACGAGAAGGCCGAGTTCGCGAGCCTGCTCCGCAGCCATCCCTTCACGAAGGAGCGCGCCAACCGCATCCGCGCGATGGCGGGCACGGAAACGGTCGGCCGGCGCATTCTCGACGAGACCGCATGGGCGACGCTCAAGGGCATCTGCCGCAACGTGCCGGCCAAACCCGCGAAATAGGCGCGTGACCGCGCCGGGCCTGTCCGTGTGTGAGTTACATCCGGAAACAAATATCCTGCCCCGGTCCGCCGATTGCGTCGCGGCGTCACGTCTACAGATGACCTCGTGGCGTGCGACGAACGTGGTACACCAGCCCGAACAGGTTTGCGCGGATACCGTATGGGCCTCGTCCAGTATGCTCTAAAGTTTCGCATCACGATCTACGTGCTCGCCGTGCTGATGATGCTTGGCGGCGCGGCCTCGGTGATCGTGGCGCCCAAGGACGTGCTGCCCACCGTGGACATCCCGGTGGTCGTGGTGGTGTGGACCTATACGGGCCTTTCGACCTCCGAGATGGAGCGTCGCATCACGACCTATGCGGAGTTCTCGCTCTCGAACAACGTCAACAACATCGCCCGGATGGAATCGACGACGCTGCAGGGCACGGCGATCCAGAAGGTCTATTTCGACCAATCGGTGAGCATCGATCTCGCCATCGCCCAGACCGTCTCGGCGATGAACTCGATCCGTTCGACCATGCCGCCGGGGGTGCAGCCGCCCATCGTCCTGAGGTTCTCGGCCTCCTCCGTCCCGGTGATCCAGCTTTCGCTCTCCTCCACCAGCGAGAGCCTGACCAAGGTCTACGATTACGCCCAGTACCGCATCCGCCAGCGCCTGACCCAGGTGCCGGGCTCGACGCTGCCCTCGCCCTTCGGCGGCACGCCGCGCCAGATCATGGTCGATCTCGACCTGCAGGCCCTGCGCGCTCTGGGCCTGACGGCGCTCGACGTCACCAACGCCATGACGGCGCAGAATCTCACCGTGCCCTCCGGTCTCGCCAAGATCGGCGAGCAACAATACCCGATCCAGCTCAACGCCACGCCGGACGCCATCGAAGCGCTCAACCAGGTGCCGATCCGGGTGGTCGGCGGACAGCCTGTGCTGGTGCGCGACGTCGCCAATGTCCGCGACGGCGGCCCGCCGCAGGTCAACATCGTGCGGGCCGACGGCCTGAACTCGGTGCTGATGCGCATCTTCAAGAACGGCACCGCCTCGACCCTCGACGTCGTCAACAACGTGAAGAAGGCCCTGCCGGACATCCGCGCTGCCGCCCCGGAGGGAATGGCGCTACGCGAATTGTTCGATCAATCGGTCTTCGTCTCCGCCGCCATCGAGGGCGTGATCCACGAGGCAGTCATCGCCGCCGCGCTGACCGGCCTGACGATCCTGCTGTTCCTCGGCTCATGGCGCTCCACCATCGTGGTGCTCGTCTCGATCCCGCTCTCGATCCTGACCTCGCTCGCAATCCTCACGGCGTTGGGCGAGACCATCAACGTCATGACGCTGGGCGGGCTCGCCTTGGCGGTGGGCATCCTCGTGGACGACGCCACCGTGGCCATCGAGAACACCTACCGGCTGTTCGAGGAGGGGGAGCCGTTCCGCAAATCCGTGGTGGAGGGCGCGGCCGGCATCGCCAAACCCGCGCTGATCTCGACCCTCTCGATCTGCGCCGCCTTCGTCTCGGTCTTCGCCCTCACGGACACGCCGAAATATCTGTTCACGCCCCAGGCGCTCGCCGTCGTCTTCGCGATGCTGACCTCCTACGTCCTGTCCCGCACCCTGGTGCCGGTCCTGATCGACGTGCTCGTGGCGCGGGAATACGAGGAGCATCACGGCAAGGGCGGGCAGGCTCCGCGTCGGGGCCGCGTCGCCCGTGCGCTGGGATGGCTGTTCGGACCGATCTTCCGCCTCGCGGGCTGGTTCCGCCAGGGATTCGAAGCCCGGTTCGCCCGCTTCCACCGCAGCTATCTCGGCCTGCTCCACGTGGTCCTGCGCCGCCGCGTCGTCACCCTCGCCACCGTGGCGGTGATCTTCGCGGGCACGGCAGGCCTGTTCGGTTTCGTCGGCCAGGATTACTTCCCGCAGGTCGAATCGAGCCAGATGACGCTGCATCTGCGCACCCGGCCGGGCATGCGCATCGAGACGGCGGTGCAGACCTTCGCCGAAGTCCAGGCCGTCGTCCGGGAAGTCATCCCCGACGGTGAGATCGACCAGGTTCTCGACAATCTCGGCCTGCCTGCGAACAACTACAATTTTGCCTTCTCGGACGGGTCGTTCGTCGCCAACAACGACGGGCAGATGCTCATCAACCTGAAGGAAGGCCACGGCTCAGTCGCCGGCTACACCAAGCGATTGCGCGAGGTGTTGCGCGAGCGCTTTCCCGACCTGATCGTCTATTTCCAGCCATCCGACATCATCACGCAGATCCTCAATTTCGGGACGCTGGCGCAGATCGACATCCAGGTCTCGGGTCGCAACACCGCCAAGGACCTCGCCGCCGCGCAGAACATCGTCCGTCGCCTCAAGGAGACGCGCGGGGCGGTGGACGTCCACCTCCACCAGATCGTCGGCACGCCGCAATTCTTCGTCGATGTGGACCGGCGCCTCGCCTCCGAGCTCGGCCTCACCGAGCAGCAGATCGCGCAGGGCCTCAACGTCTCCCTGTCGGGCTCCTTCCAGGTGACGCCGAACTTCTGGACCGACCCGAAGACCGGCATCCCTTACCAGCTCTGGGTACAGACCCCGGAATACCGCAACGACAGCCTCACGGCGATCCAGAACACCCCGCTCCTCGTCAGCGGCAATTCCGATGCGCCGGGCGTGCTGACGCTGCTGTCGAGCGTCTCGACCATGCGCCGCGAGGGGTCGCAGACGGTGATCAACCACGTCAACACGCAGCCGACCTTCAACATCTACGCGGCGGTGCAGGATTCCGATCTCGGTTCGGTGGCGAAAGACATCCGCCGGATCGTCGAGGAAGAACAGAAGGCCCTGCCGGCGCCGGACAAGATCACCGTGCGCGGGCAGATCGAGAACATGCAATCCGCCTTCTTCCGCATGGGAATCGGCCTCTCCATCGCCCTTGTGGCGGTCTATCTCCTCATGGCCGTGAACTTCCAGAGCTGGGGCGACCCGCTTGTGGTGCTGGCGGCCCTGCCGCTGGCCTTCTGCGGGATCGTCGCGAGCCTGTTCATCACCGGCACGACCTTCTCGATCCCGTCGCTGTTCGGGGCGATCATGTCGGTGGGTATCGCATCCGCCAATTCCATCCTTCTCGTCACTTTCGCCAAGGAGCACCGGGAGGCCACCGGCTGCAGCGCCACCGAGGCCGCGCTCCTGGCGGGCGAGACGCGGCTGCGGCCGGTGCTCATGACGGCGGGCGCGATGTTCCTCGGGTTGATCCCGATGGCCCTGGGGACGGGGGAGGGCGGCGAACAGAACGCGGCCCTCGCCCGCGCCGTGATGGGCGGCATCGCCATCGGCACGCCATCGACCTTGCTCTTCGTGCCCTTCCTCTACACCCTCCTCAGGCGGGGCGAGGTCAAGCCGCTTCAGGATTACGCATGAGCGGGAACAGCCCTGGTGACGCGACCGATGGCGAGACCGAAACGGTGACGGCTCATGGTTCGAGTCATGAATCGGGGCGAGGCCCGGCAGAGATCCCGCCGCCGCCGGGGAAGGGGCCGTTCCTCGTCGCCGGGCTCATTGCCGTCGGCCTGCTCGGCTGGGGCGGGTACGGCCATTGGCAGAAGGCCGCCGCGGCCGAGGAGACGCAGCGCAAGGCGAGGGATTTCGTGCCGAAACTGCGGACCATCGCGGTGGAGCGGGCCGACCAGCCCATCGACATCACCCTGCCCGGACAGACCGACGCCTTCGCCAGGGCGTCCCTCTTCGCCCGTGCCACGGGCTACATCGCAGAGCGCAGGGTCGATATCGGCACGCGGGTCAAGCAGGGCGACATCCTCATCCGCATCGCCGCCCCCGATCTCGACCAGCAGCTGGCACAGGCCCAGGCGCAGGTCGGCCAACTCGAAGCCCAGCTGCTCCAGGCCAGGGCCATGGTCGATCAGGCGAAGGCCAACGTGAATCTCGCCACCGCCACCAACAGCCGCACCTCGACCCTCGCCGTGCAGGGCTGGGCCTCGAAGCAGAACGCGGACAATTCCCAGGCGAGCGTCCTGAGCCAGGGCGCGAGCCTCGCCTCTGCGGAAGCGGGGGTGAAAGTGGCCGAGGCCAACATCAAGGCGCAGCGCGCCACCGTGGACCGCCTGAAGGCGCTCACCGGCTTCAAGGACGTGATCGCCCCCTTCGACGGCGTCGTGACCGCCCGTAGCGTCGATGTCGGCGATCTCGTCCAGGCGGACGGTACCGGCACCGCCCTGCTGTCCATGGATCGGGACGACGTCCTGCGCGTGGTGGTCAACGTGCCCCAGAATCTCGCGGTCGGGGTAAGTCCGGGCGTCGCCGCCACGATCAAGGTGCCGCAGATCCCGGACCGGACCTTCTCCGGCAAGGTCGAGCGAAGCTCCGTCGCCCTGCTGACCTCGTCCCGAACCCTGACCACGCAGGTGGACGTTCCCAACCGCGACGGCAGCCTGCGGCCCGGCCTCTACGTCTACGTGACGCTGAAGGTGCCGCGGACGGCGAAGAACACGGTCATCCCAGCCGAAGGCCTCGTCTTCAATCAGCGCGGCACCCAGGTCGCGATCTCCCGCGAGGACGGCACGGTGGAATGGCGCGGCGTCCATATCCAGCGCGACCTCGGCACCACCATCGAGATCGACCAGGGATTGGACGGAGGCGAGCAGATCGTGCTGAGCCCGCCCGTCGACCTGCGCGATGGGCAGAGGATGGAGCGCCAGGCACCCAAGCATGAGGGAAAGCCCCTGAAATCGGCGGCGCGATAGCACCGGCTGGCCCGGGGGCGCAGCCCAGCCCAGCCGTCCGGCAGGTTCCGTGGAAGGGGGATGATGGCGTAGAGCCTCACCGTTCGGTGCGCCCGCTCGCGCCTCCCCCGGAACGCCCCCCGATCATGCTCGACCGCCCCACCTCGGACACTCTCGATCGCGCTCACGTAGCGGCGATGAGCGCCGCGATCACCTGCGTCGCGGTGGTCGGCATCGGCCTCAGCCTGTCGATCCCGCTCCTCTCCCTCGAGATGGAGCGCATGGGCGTATCGAGCACGGTCATCGGCATCAATACGGCCCTGGCGGGTCTCGCCAGCATCGTCACCGTGCCGTTCGTGCCGCGTCTGGCCGCCCGGATCGGCGTCGTACGGCTTCTCATTCTCGCGATTTTCATCGGCGCGGCCTCCCTCATCGGGTTCAAGCTGCTCCACGATATCCGCTGGTGGTTCCCGCTCCGCTTCGTCTTCTCGGCGACGCTGGGCGTGCTCTTCGTCCTGTCCGAGTTCTGGATCAACGAGGTCGCGCCCCCGGCGCGGCGCGGCCTCGTCATGGGCATCTACGCGACGGTCCTGGCCCTCGGCTTCGCGGTGGGTCCGACCCTCCTCGTCCTCATCGGCACACAGGGCTACGCACCGTATTGCGCGGGCGCCGCCCTGTTCCTGCTCGGCACCGTGCCCATCGCCCTGGCGCGCGGTCTCTCCCCCGACATCGAAGGGTCCGGTAGTCGCGGTGTGCTCGGCTATGTCCGGCTGGCCCCCGCCGCCATCTTCGCGGCCCTCGTCTACGGCGCCGTCGAGACCGGGGGATTCGCCATCCTGCCGCTCTACGGCCTGCGGATCGGGCTCGACGCGGAGAGCTCCGCCGGGCTCGTCAGCATGCTCGCTCTCGGCCACGTCCTGTTCCAGATCCCCTTCGGCCTCCTGGCCGATAGGTTCGACCGTCGCCGCCTCCTCCTCGCCTCGGCCCTGGGTGGCGCCATCGGCGCGGCTTTGATTCCGGCGGCGTCGGCATCCCCTTTCTGGCTCGCCATCCTACTGCTGATCTGGGGCGGCCTGACCGGCACGCTCTACACGGTCGGCCTGGCCCATCTGGGGGCCAGCGTGCGCGGGGCCGAACTCGCGGGAGCGAATGCCGCCTTCCTGATTTTCTACAATGTCGGCCTGATGGTGGGGCCTCCGATCATCGGCGGCGGCATGGACCTGATGCCCCCTCAGGGCTTTGCCCATGCCATGTGCGGCGTGCTCGTCGCCTATGCCGGCCTCGTCCTCTGGCGGCTTCGGACAACCGCCCCGGCCTTGACGAAGTGAGCCCGATGAGGCAATGACCGCGCGGAATTCAGCCGGTCCGTGCCGGCCATTTTGCGTTTCGCTCAAGCGGAATGCCGCCACCTTCAGGAGCACCGCGCCATGGCCAAGTCCGTCACCGTCAAGATCAAGCTCATCTCGACCGCCGATACGGGCTACTTCTACGTTACGAAGAAGAATTCCCGGACGCAGACCGAGAAGCTGTCCATGAAGAAGTACGACCCCGTCGTGCGCAAGCATGTCGACTTCAAAGAAACCAAGATCAAGTAAGCTTCGTCTCCCCTTCGAGACGGCATGAAAAAGCCGCCCTTTTGGGGCGGCTTTTTCCGTTCTTGGATGGGTCGTCTCGGTTAGAGCGAGGCGGTGGGGTAGGAGCGCACGCCGGTACGGTTGCCCGGGACCGTTGTGGCCTCGGACGGCGTGGCGCTCGGCGCGGTCCAGCCTTCGGCCTTCCAACCCTCTGCGCGCTCGGTCACGTTCACCGAGCCGTGCTCCTCGAGAACGTCCATCACCAGCGACGCGCGGGCATCGTCGGCCTTGACGGTCACGAGGGTACCGCCGCGACGCACGCCTTCGCTGTAGGTATGCGCATCGGCCTCGCTCAGACCGGCGCCGGTCAGGCCGCCGACGAGACCGCCGGCCGCGGCACCGATGCCGGCACCGGCGAGCGTCGTCACGAGCCAACCGGCGGCCACGACGGGACCGACACCGGGGATCGCCAGCAGGCCGAGGCCCGTCAGGAGGCCGGCCGCGCCGCCGAGGAGCGTACCGACGCCGGCGCCCGTCCCGGCACCGGTCGATGCCGTCTCGGCGGTGTCGGTGCGGGTATGATCGCCGGTCGCTACACGTCCGGCATGCCGGTCGTTCTCGTTGCTGCTGACGATGCTGATGTCGCTGTGGCTGATGCCCGAGGCTTCGAGCTTGGCGACGGCCTTGCTGGCATCGTCATAGGAATCGTAGAGTGCGGTAATGGTCTGGTTTGCCATGGGATCGTTCCTCTCAATGTATCGACAAGTCTGCGACGTCCGAGATGTCGCTACTGAGCAGCGACGTTGCCCTTGAAGTCGACGCCGACGGTGACAGGCTTCCCGTTGAGCGTTGCCGCCCCGCGCCAGATGCCCTTGTCGTCCTTCTTGAGTTCCTTGACGTCCTTGTAGCCGGCCTGTTCGAGGCGGCTCCGGGTCTGGCCCTCGGTGAAGCTGTTCGCGCCTTCTTCCAGCTTGGCGTTGGTCGCCGCCTGGGTGGTGGCGGGGTTCTTCGCATCGGGCTTGTCGGTGTTCGGGCGCGTCACGGATTCTTGGCCGCCGGACTTGGCGCTGGTCTCGGCATCCGTGGCGGGCTTGCCGGTCACGGTGGTCTGAGCATAGGCCGTGCCCGAGCCTAGAAGTGCCACAAACGCGAGTGTAGCCAGCTGATGTCGCATGTTATTCTCCCTCGATCGGACCTATTCAATCCGGAAGGAAGCGAAAGCGTTCCGTCGAGATGTCGCAACGCATCATCATGAAGCGTGGCTTTATCTCGAAGGGAAATTGATTTTTCTATTCGCTCTCTCCCGCACCTGTTCCATTTCGTTGGCTAGATTATTGTTCCATGAAATTACGACAGCACCTTCGCTTGCTCGGCGCGAAGCTGTCGCCGGTCTCTGGACGGCCGATCTCGACCGGCCCGATCCATGCCCTCAGTGACGAACCGAAGCGGCAGCGTTGAATTTCGCCGCGCGGCGATGACGGGCATCGTGTTCCTGCGATAGAGCGGACAGAACCAGCCCCGCGTTCCGCCAGGATCGCCGAACCTGCATCCGTCGCTGTGAGGAGCCTGCCATGACCGACGAATTCGACGTCGATCTATTCGTCATCGGTGGTGGCTCGGGGGGCGTGCGCGCGGCACGCATCGCCGCCGGCTACGGCGCCAGGGTGAGTCTCGCCGAAGAGTACCGGATCGGCGGCACCTGCGTGATCCGCGGCTGCGTCCCGAAGAAGCTGATGGTCTATGCCGGGCGCTTCGCCGACGAGTTCGAGGACGCGGCCGGTTTCGGCTGGTCGGTGAGTGAGCCGCATTTCGATTGGAGCGTGCTGAAAGCGCGCCGGGACGCCGAGGTCTCGCGCCTCGAATCGATCTACGACACCAACCTCGAACGGATGAACGTCACGATCATTCCCGAACGGGCCGTCATCGAGGACGCGCATACGATCCGCCTCGTCGGCTCGGGTCGCCGTGTGCGGGCGAAGTACATCCTCGTGGCGGTGGGCGCGTATCCGGTGAAGGTGCCGGTCATTCCCGGCGGCGATCTCGGCATCACCTCCAACGAGGTCTTCGAACTCGAGACCCTGCCGAAGCGGATCCTGGTCATCGGGGGCGGCTATATCGCGGTCGAGTTCGCCAGCGTCTTCGCGCATCTCGGTTCGCGCACGACCCTGCTGCACCGGGGCGACCGACTGCTGCGCGGGTTCGACGACGAGGTCCGCGACGCTCTCGGCCTCGCTTATGAGAAGCGCCTGGATCTTCGGCTCAACCAGACGGTGGAGCGCCTCGAACGGGGTGAGGGCGGCATTGCCGCGACCCTCGGCGACGGCAGCGTTCTCGAAGTCGATCAGGTCCTCGTCGCCACCGGGCGCAGGCCGGCGGTCACCGGCCTCGGCCTGGAGGCCGTGGGGATCGAGACCAACGAGAGCGGCGCGATCCCGGTGGACGCCTTCTCGCAGACATGCGTGCCCTCGATCTACGCGGTGGGCGACGTCACCAACCGCGCCGCCCTGACGCCCATCGCCATCCGCGAGGGCCATGCCTTCGCCGACACCGTATTCGGCGGCAGGCCGTGGGCGGTGAACCACGAACTCATCGCCACCGCCGTGTTCTCGACGCCCGAGATCGGCACCGTCGGCCTCACCGAGGAGCAGGCGCGCGAGCGGTTCGAGACTATCGATGTCTACAAGTCGAGCTTCCGCCCGATGAAGGCGACGCTGTCCGGCAGCGCCGAGCGTGTCCTGATGAAGATCATCGTGGATTGCGCCACCGACCGGGTGCTCGGCGTTCATATCGTCGGCCACGATGCCGGCGAGATCATCCAGGCCGTCGCCATCGCGGTGACGATGGGAGCGACGAAGGCCGATTTCGACAGGACCATCGCGGTTCATCCCACGGCCGGAGAAGAACTCGTCACCATGCGGGTGCCCGCCGTGACCAAGCGGCCGGAAGGAGTGGGTTAGAGCCGCACCCCGGAACAGGCACTCGGCGCTGCCGTTGGGCTCTGAACCGATTCATCGGCAAAGGCCCAGCGAATGACCGACAAGATGGCGGAGCCGAAGATCGAGGCCTATGACGGGCCGGCCGGCGGCTGGGGCTCGGCGCAATCTCTCACCGAAATTCTTCTGCGGGAAGAGATTCCCGTCTCCGGCGCGGCTCTGCTGATGAAGCAGAACAAGCCGGACGGCTTCATGTGCGTGTCCTGCGCCTGGGCCAAGCCCGCCAAGCCGCTGACGTTCGAATATTGCGAGAACGGCGCGAAGGCGACGGCCTGGGAGCAGACAGCCAAGCGCTGCGGACCCGACTTCTTCGCCAAGCACACGGTGACGGAGCTGCGTAGCTGGACGGATTACGCCCTGGAGGAGCAGGGCCGGCTCACGCATCCGATGCGCTACGACGCGGGGAGCGATCGTTACGTGCCGGTCTCCTGGGAGGAGGCGACGGCGGCGATCGGCCGGGAATTGCGCGCCCTCGATCCGAAATCGGTGGTGTTCTACACGTCGGGCCGCGCCTCGCTGGAGACGTCCTACATCTACGGGCTCTTCGCCCGGATGTACGGCAACAACAACCTGCCCGATTCGTCCAACATGTGCCACGAGCCGACCTCCGTCGGGCTGAAGGCATCGATCGGCGTCCCCGTGGGAACAGTGGTGCTGGACGATTTCGAGGCGACCGACCTGATCCTGTTCTTCGGCCAGAATGTCGGCTCGAACGCCCCCCGGATGCTGCATCAGTTGCAGGAGGCCCGCAAACGCCGGGTTCCGATCGTCACCTTCAACCCGCTGCGCGAGCGCGGATTGGAGCGGTTCACCAACCCCCAGTCGGTGGTGGAAATGGCGACAGGCCACGCCACCGAGATCTCGACCCAGTACCATCAGGTCAAGGCCGGCGGCGATCTCGCGGCGATCACCGGGATGTGCAAGGCGCTCATCGCGGCCGACCGGGAGGCGCTGAAGGTCGGGCGCCCCGGCATCCTCGACCGGAGCTTCATCGACGAACACACCCATGGGTTCGACGCCTTCGCGGCCTATTGCGAGTCACAGGATTGGGCAGCCCTCGAAGGCCGGTCGGGTCTCACCCGCGCTGCCATCGAGGCGGCGGCCACCGTCTATGCCCGCGCGCGTGCCGTCATCGGCGTCTACGGCATGGGATTGACCCAGCATCGCAAGGGCACGGAATCCGTGCAGATGCTCGTGAATCTCCTCCTCCTGCGCGGGAATATCGGGCGGAAGGGCGCCGGGCCCTCTCCGGTTCGGGGCCATTCCAACGTCCAGGGCCAACGCACGGTGGGGATCACCGAGAAGCCGGAACTCGCGCCGCTGGACATGCTGAAGGAGCAATACGGTTTCGAGCCGCCGCGCGAGAAGGGCCTCAACACGGTGGAGGCCTGCGAGGGCATCGTCTCCGGGGATGTGAAGGCCTTCGTCAGCCTCGGCGGCAACTTCGTTCGCGCGGTGCCCGAGACGGTGCGGATGGAAGAGGCGTGGCCTGGCATGCGCCTCACCGTGCAGATCTCGACCAAGCTCAACCGCTCGCACCTCATCAACGGCGAGGTCGCCTATATCCTGCCCTGTCTCGGCCGGATCGAAATCGACACCCAGGCGAGCGGTCCGCAGGCGGTCTCGATGGAGAGCTCGACCTCGTGCTTCCACGGTTCGCGGGGCAAGACCAATCCGGTGAGCGATCAGGTCCGCTCCGAGCCGTGGATCGTCGCCGAGATCGCCAAGGCGACCCTGGAGCCGAATCCAAACGTTCCCTGGGACGCATGGGTCGGTGACTATTCCCGCATTCGCGGGGCCATGGAGACGACCTACCCCTCGGTGTTCCACAATCTCGAAGGTCGGATGTTCGAGCCGGGCGGCATCCACAAGCCCCTGGCCGCCCGCGAACGCCGCTGGGAGACGGAGACCGGCAAGGCCAATTTCACGGTTCCAGAGGGGATCGAGGCCGATCCCGACATGCCGCTACGAAGTGCCGAGGCTCTCGACCTCATCACGTTGCGCTCGAACGACCAGTTCAACACCACCGTCTACGGCTACGACGACCGTTTTCGCGGCGTGAAGGGCACCCGGATGGTGTTGTTCATGAATGCCGCCGATATCGCCCGGCTCGGCTTCGCCGATGCCGAGATCGTCGATGTGACGACGGTCGCCGACGACAGGGTCCGTTCGGTGAAGGGGCTTCGCATCGTCGCCTACAACATCCCGCCAGGGAATTGCGCGGGCTACTACCCGGAGCTCAATCCGCTGATCCCGCTCTGGCACCATGACGAGCAATCGAAGACGCCGGCGGCCAAGGCGATCCCGGTGACCATCGCCCGCTCGGCCGCGACCCTCCAGGGTTAAGGTCACCGCGTCCTCCGGCGCCCGGAGGTCGGTGATATAACGCTCTCTTGTTTCGAGCGGCTTTCGCGCTCCATAACGGGACATGGCACAGAACGACGACGCGCATGACCGGCGCCAGGCGATCATCGACCGAATGCTGGAACAGGCGCTGTTTCCGGACGTCGAGCGTCGCCTGCCGAGCCACGATGCCCTGCCGGAGGATATGCGCGAGACGGTGGACCGTCTTCTCGCCAAGGCCGAAGCGCAGCGGGCACGCCGCCTGACCTACGAGGATCTGGAAGAGGCCCTGCCTCCGCGCGACGTGACGGCCGAGGATCTCGAGGCGATCTTCTGGATCCTGTCGGAGCATGGCATCGCCGTGGAGGACGGGGAGGGCGAGTAGCAACTCCCTCTCCGGGCATCCCGTCGAGCACGCGGCGTCTTGAGTCGACGACGGCCAATCTCCATCTCCTGGGTCGACCTTGGCCTTATCGGGCGGGACACTCTCGCGACCGGCGGAACCGGCCGGTGCGTATCCCTCGCTTCTCTACGAGAACCGCTCTATAAGCCCCGCTCTTCGCGAGGGATTCCCCTTTCGTGAAGCCGGCCGAGAGGTGGACGGGAGATCATCATGGGCGAGCGTTGGACATCGAAGACCGGTTGGACGCCGACATCCTGGCGCAACCTGCCGATCCAGCAGGTACCGGCCTATCCGGATGCCGCTGCGCTCCAGACGGTCGAGACCCAGCTCGCCAGCTTTCCGCCCCTCGTTTTTGCAGGTGAGGCGCGCAAGCTGAAATCGGCGCTCGCCCGCGTCTCCACCGGCGAAGCCTTCCTGCTCCAGGGCGGCGATTGCGCCGAGAGCTTCGACGAGCATTCGGCCGACAACATCCGCGATTTCTTCCGCGTCTTCCTGCAGATGGCGCTGGTGCTCACCTTCGCGGGCGGCTCGCCGGTCGTGAAGGTCGGGCGCATCGCCGGACAGTTCGCCAAGCCGCGCTCCTCGCCCACCGAGACGATGGATGGCGTGAGCCTGCCGAGCTACCGGGGCGACATCGTCAACGGCATCACCTTCACCGAGGAGGCGCGAATCCCCGATCCGCGCCGGCAACTCGAAGCGTACCGCCAGTCGGCGGCGACGCTCAACCTGCTGCGCGCCTTCGCGACCGGCGGCTACGCCAACCTCGAGAACGCGCATCGCTGGATGCTCGGCTTCGTCAAGGACAGCCCGCAATCCTCGCGCTACCAGGACGTGGCGGAGCGGATGAGCGACGCCCTCGACTTCATGCGCGCCATCGGCATCAACCCCGAGACGCACCAGGAGGTCCGCACCACGGATTTCTTCACGAGCCACGAAGCGCTGCTCCTCGGCTATGAAGAGGCGCTGACCCGCGTCGATTCCACCAGCGGCGACTGGTACGCCACGTCGGGCCACATGCTCTGGGTCGGCGACCGTACCCGCCAGGCCGACCATGCGCATATCGAGTATGCGCGCGGGATCAAGAACCCGATCGGGCTGAAATGCGGGCCGTCGATGACCTCGGAAGGGCTGATCAAGCTGATCGACCAGCTCAACCCGGAGAACGAAGCGGGCCGCCTGACCCTGATCTGCCGCTTCGGCGCGGACAAGGTCGGCGAGCATCTGCCCGGGCTGATCCGCACGGTGGAGCGTGAGGGCCGCAAGGTCGTGTGGGTCTGCGATCCGATGCACGGCAACACCATCGCGGCCGGCCGTTACAAGACGCGTCCGTTCGAGCGGGTGATGACGGAGATCGAGGGCTTCTTCGGCGTGCACCGCTCTGAGCAAACCATCGCCGGCGGCATCCATCTCGAGATGACCGGCAAGAACGTCACGGAATGCACCGGCGGCGCCCGCGCGCTGACGGCCGACGACCTGCAGGATCGCTACCACACCTATTGCGATCCCCGCCTCAATGCGGAGCAGGCGTTGGAAGTCGCGTTCCTCACGGCCGAACTGGTGAAGCGCGAACGCGCCGAAATCGTCCGCCCGCGCCTCGACGCCGCCGAGTAGCTGGCGCTCGTATCTACTAACGAAAAAGCCCTCTCCCCGGTCGGGGGAGAGGGCTTTTTCATGTCATGCCCGCCGATGAGCCGGCTCATCGGCCTCGGCGGCACGTCCCGTTTCAGTTCCGCTCAGTGCAGCCAGGACGTGAAGAAGTAGATCAGCAAAATGATCGGCAATGGGATACCGATCAACCACAACAATCCGCCTTTCAGCATCGTCATACTCCAGCTACATCATCGTCTGATCAACTGAATGTGAGCGGATACGGTTCCTGCGGGCGCCTACAGAACCTCCCTGACATGCTTGCCGCTGCGCTCGTAGAAGAACGGGATCGGCAGGTAGGGCGCGAACCCGCCGGCGATCTGCAGCTCCAATTCGTCGAGGACGACGCGGGTGATCCGCGGCAGGTCGAGGTTGCGCGCCTCGGCGAAACTCACCCAGGCAAGCTCCACCAGTTCGGATGTCGGCGTGACGATCCCCGGCTGCTCCGCCGCCACGGCTTTCCGGTCGATAGTGAAGAAGCGGGTGTCGAACCGGCGCGGTCGGCCGGGGGGCGTAATCGCGCGCGCCACCAGGTGGAGCGATTCGAGGTCCGGCAGGATTCCGAACTCCTTGAAGGCCGACCAGCTTCCCTCCGGCGCGGTGTCGGGCGGTCCGTATTCCTTGGTGCCCAGGAAAAGTCCGGTCTCCTCGGAGGTCTCGCGGATCGCCGCCAAAGCGAGCGCTCGCCCGAGGGAATGCGAGGCGCGCGGCACGCGCTTGGCCAGGGCATCTTCCGCGCGCGTCGAGAGCGCTCCGGCGACGCTCATGCGGCGATCTCCGGGCTCGATCCTCCCGCCGGGGAAGACGAACTTGCCGGGCATGAAGGCGAGGCCGTCATGGCGCTTGCCCATCAGGAATTTGGGCTGGCGCGCCGTGCGGTCGATGATGATGAGGGTGGCCGCGTTGCGCGGCCGTAGGGTGGCCGGGCGCCGTCGAAGCTCAGAGGCGGCCGAGGCCGGGGGTAGGATTGTCGCTTGGTCCAAGCTGAACCTCCTCGGATCGCGCAAGTGCCACGCTTGTCCCCGTCGGTAGCGTGGCAAAGCCTCCCATGCCAAGGGCGTACTGCAATCCGACCACCGCGCCCTTCACCGGCTGCAGTAGGGCAAGCGCCGATCCGAGGGTCACGATCGGCCAGAACGAGAGCTGAAACCACAACGGTACGTCGTAGTTCGTCTCGAGTTCGAGAATGAAATAACCAACGATATGGCCGATGATGAAGATCACCACGTAGGGCGGAAGGTCGTCGGCGCGGTGGTGGTGGAATTCGAGTCCGCACGCGTCGCAGGAAGGACGGACCTTCAGGAACTTGCCGAAGAGCTTGCCCTCGCCGCAATGCGGGCAGCGGCACAGGAAGCCGCGCGCCATCGACTTGACGAGGCCGACACGCTCTCCGGGCAGGGTCTCGACGCTCTCGGTCATGGCGATCTACCTTCCGCTTCGGATGTCCAACGCCGCGACCTCATCCTGAGGTGCCCGTAAAGCGGGCCTCGAAGGAGCCCTCCAGCAACCACGGAGCCAGCTGGAGCCCTCCTTCGAGGCCGCTGGCGCGGCGCCTCAGGATGAGGTCGGCGCTTGGCGAGAAACCATTCCGACGAGGCCCGATCCTACACCAGCCGCCCTAGCGGCGCGACCCGCGGTGGCGCGACCCGGTGTTGCGGATGCCGGCGGGCCTGCCGGGCGGGCCGGCCTTGTGGAAGCTCGGCGAGCGCAGAGATCTCGTCCCCCCGGCCCCAGGCCTCGTCTGGCCTTCGGAGAGCAGCTCGAAGCGCAGCGCTCCGGCCACGGCCGCCGCCTCCACCAGCCTCACCTCCACCCGGTCGCCGAGGCGATGGGTCTCGCCGCTGCGCGAGCCGACCAGGGCATGCCGCGCCTCGTCGTGGTGGTAGAAATCGTTGCCGATGGTGGAGATCGGCACGAAGCCGTCGGCACCGGTCTCGTCGAGCTTGATGAACAGCCCGGCGCGGGTGACACCCGAGATCTGGCCGGTGAAGGTGGCCCCGACCCTGTCGGCGAGGTGATGCGCGATGAGCCGGTCGATGGTCTCGCGCTCGGCCGCCATGGCGCGACGCTCGGCGGCCGAGATCTGCTCGCCGATCTGGTCGAGAGCGCCCACCGTCACGTCGGAGGACAGGCCGTCCGGGCCGAGGCGGCAGGCGGCGATCAGCGCCCGGTGGACGATGAGATCAGCGTAGCGCCGGATCGGCGAGGTGAAATGGGCGTAGCGCCTGAGATTCAGGCCGAAATGCCCGAGATTCTGCGCGGCATAGACGGCCTGGGCCTGCGAGCGCAGCACGACCTCGTTGATGAAGATCGCGTGCTCGGTCTCGGCCACGGAGCCGAGGATCCGGTTGAACAGGGCGGGGCGCAGGGCACCCTCCTTGGGGATCTTGATGCCGATGGAGGCGAGAACCTCGCCGAGCGCGCGCATCTTCTCCAGGGCCGGCTCGTCATGGACGCGGTAGATCAGCGGCTGTTTCGCCTGTTCCAGGGTCTCGGCGGCGGCCACGTTGGCCTGGATCATGAACTCCTCGATGAGCCGGTGCGCGTCGAGACGGGCCGGCACCACGACCCGGTCCACGGCACCGTCCGGCGTCAGCAGCACCTTTCGCTCCGGCAGGTCGAGGGCGAGGGGGCCGCGTGCCTCGCGCGCCGCCGTCAGGGCCGCGTAGGCGGCCCAGAGCGGGCGCAGGATCGGTTCCAGCAGCGGCGCGGTCGTCTCGTCGGTGAAGCCGTCGATGGCCGCCTGCGCCTGGGCGTAGGACAGCTTGGCGCGCGAGCGCATCATGACGCGGTGGAAGCTATGGCGCTTCTTCACCCCGTCGGGGCCGATCACCATGCGCACCGCGATGGCCGGCCGATCTTCCTTTTCCCTCAGCGAGCAGAGGTCGTTGGAGATGCGCTCCGGCAGCATCGGCACGACGCGGTCCGGGAAATAGACCGAGTTGCCGCGCAACAGCGCTTCGCGATCGAGAGCCGAGCCGGGGCGGACATAGGCGGCCACATCGGCGATGGCGACGGTGACGACGAAGCCGCCCTGATTGGCCTCGTCCGGGTCCGGCACCGCCATCACGGCGTCGTCATGGTCCTTGGCGTCGGGGGGGTCGATGGTCAGGAGAGGCTCGGCGCGCCAATCCTCACGGCCCTTCATCCCCACCGGCTCCACCGCGTCGGCCTCGGCCAGAGTGTCGGCGGCGAAGACGTGGGGGATGTGGTGGAGATGCAGTGCGATGAGGCTCACCGCGCGCTCCGAGCCGAGCGACCCGAGGCGCTCGGTGACGCGCCCTCGCGGCAGGCCGAACCGGCTCTCGCTGACGAGGCTAACGCTGACGAGGTCGCCGTCCCGCGCCTCGCCTTCCTCGCCGGCCGGGATCGCGATCTCGCGGCCCTGCGCCCGCTTCTCCACGGGCACGATGCGCCCGCCATCGGGGCCGGAGCGGTAGACGCCGATCACCTCCGCCTTGTTCTTGCCGATCACCTTGATGACACGGCCGGAATAGCGCCCGCTCTCGCCGGGAATGAGTTCGACGCGCAGAAGGGCGCGGTCCCCGATACCGGGGGCTGCGCGGCCCGGCTTCTTGCCGCTGCGCGGTGAGGAGACCAGGATCTTCGGAGGCGGGCCCTTCGCATGGTCCCATTCCACGGGAACGGCAAAGAAATCGCCGTCGCGATCCCGCGACTTGATATCGGCCAGCGTCACCGGCGGCAGCCGGCCGGGCGGCACCAGCCCGGCGCGCCCGCGCTCGATCTCCCCTTCCTCCTCGATCTCCTTGAGGATGCGCTTCAAGCCGATGCGATCGGCACCCTTGATGTTGAACGCCGCGGCGATCTCGCGCTTGCCGACCTTCTCGGTCGCCTGCGCGATGAAGGCGACAATCTGCTCGCGGGAGGGAAGGGCGCTCTGCCCGGGGTTGGGATTGATGCGTCTGGCCAAATGTCTCTGGGCTCGAACTCGTATAACGCGCCGCTCATGTCTTGGCGGCGAGAGGTCGAAAGGCCTCAGGCTCGGGCCTTTCCACATCAGTTAACATGGGACCGCGCGAGGCCGGGGGCAATGTTCTTCCGATGTTCATCAACCGGTGGACGCGGAACCGACGATCCGCTCCACCCCGGCATCGATGTCGAAACCCGGATCGGTGATGTCGGCGAGGCTGAACGGGCAGGCGACCGGCAGCGTGAACGAGACCCGGGTCTCCGAGGCGCGAAAATCGGGGGCCTCAGCCTCGCGGACGGCCAAGGTCCAGATCCCGTCGATCTTCAACCCCGCCACCGCCGACGGGTCCGAGGCGAGCACGGCATGGGCGCGCCTCGCCTCGTCACGCCAGCGAAGACTCGCCGCGTCGTCGGAGATCAGCGCCGCCTTCACGAGGTCGGCGAGAAGGGTCTGAAGAATCGTCATCTTTGCTGCGGCCTCCGGCATCATGGAGGGTCGACGCGCAAGACCCGCGCCGGGCCTCGCATCGGCGGGTTCCTGGCACGGAGCACCACCCTCAGAGCCTGTTTGAGTCGATTTTCCAACGCTCTACCTCATCCTGAGGTGCGGCGTAGCGGCCTCGAAGGAGGCTTTCAGAAATCGCGCGCCAACTGGAGGGCTCCCTCAAAGCCCGCTGACGCGGGCACCTCGGGATGAAGCGGTCTGCTGGGATGATCGACCCTGGCATGAGCATCCGCCGAGACATGCGATCGAACAGACCCCAGTCAGTAGGGCGTGCCCTTGGCGCGCTGCGCCTTGAGGGCCTCGGCGTGCCAGACCAGCTCGTCGAGGAACCGCTTGGCGGCCTTGCCCAGCCATTCCTCCTGCGGCACGCCCTCTTCGTCGAGCGCCTTGTGGATGCGAGGGATCGGCAGCAGCGACGCGATGCTCGGTGCGCCGAGCTCGGCCATCATCGCCCGGAGCTGCATCGCCGCGCGGACGCCGCCATATTGGCCGGCCGAGTAACAGACGATGGCCGAGGGCCGCCAGAAATACTCTTCGAGGAAGTGATCCAGCGTGTTCGAGAGGGCCGGCGGGATCGAATGGTTGTACTCGGCCGAGACGACCACGAACGCATCCGACCGGCGGTAGAGCGTGGCGAGGTCCTCGAGCACCGTCGGCGCCTCGCCCTTGGGATATTCCTTGTACATTTTGTCGAGGAGCGGCAGCTTCAACTCGGCCGGGTCCACCAGCGGAGCCTCGATGCCGCGTTCCCGCAGGCGCGCCACGAGGAAGCGCGCCGCGCGCAATCCCTGGCGTTCGCTGCGGACGGAACCGAGGATGACGGGAATCACGAGGGACATGGCGCTGCTCCGGCAAAGATGAACTCGGGTTCGCTCATCGTACCGCCGTTGGCCAATGCTGTCGCGTCCGTGCGTCTGGAAGCGCCGGACCTTTACGGTCCGGGCCGATCCTGGCTCTTCGTCAGGCGGCGTTGAGGCAGCACTTCTTGTACTTCTTCCCGCTTCCGCACGGGCAGGGATCGTTGCGGCCGATCTTCACCGGATTGCGGATTGGAAGGCCCGCCCCCTCGGCGGTCCAGGCCAAGGCCCCGATCGGGTCGTCGAACGTGCCGTAGTTCTGTCCGTCGAACCGCTGCATGTCGTTCGGCTTCGCGGTCGCCCGGCGCAAGGTGGTGTGAAACCACCCTGCATCGCTGAACTCGTCGCTCAGGCGGCCGTCGGCCCTGGCGGCCGTGCTCCGCAAGGCGAGATCCGCGTAGCCGAGGAGCGCGATGGTCTCCTCCCAGCCGACCCAGGCGACGTCGCCCTCCACGGCGGCGCGCTTGTCGTCGAAGCGGACGAGGAGATCGTGGGTCTGGGTCCGGTCGATCCGTCCGGTCTGGGTCAGGTAGGCGAGGGCGGCGAAGACCTCGTTGCGGGCAAAGCCATCCACCGTCGAATCGAGCAGCAGCGCATGCATCGGCGCGACATCGCCGTCGAACAGGCTGGTGAGCACCTTCGCCATTGTAGTGGTCAGCGCATCGCCGAGGAGGGCGTCGAGCCCGTCGGAATCCTCGCGCCGCAGGATGGTGAGAAGCGGAGCGAAGGCCCGCGTCTCGCCGACCGCCGCCAGGATGTGTACTCCCCAGAACAGCAGGTTGCCCTGCGCCTCGTCGAGCTCCTTGCCGTCTGCCGCCAAAGCGAGAACGGCGAGGACCGGCTCGGCGATGTCGGCCGGGCTCGCCAGGGCCTGAAGCATCGCCGCCTTCGGCAGATGCTTGGCGGCCGACAAGACGTCGATCAGTTCCCGGTTCGCCATGTGATCGGCTTCCTTGTCTGGAGTTCCGAGGGCCGTTTCAAAGCCTGTCCGATCGGATTTCTCGGTGGCTGCTCATGCTCGATTAGATCATCCAAGCAGACAACCTCATCCTGAGGTGCCCTTTGCCTCGGCAAAGGGCCTCGAAGGAGGCCTCCAGAGGCCGGTGCGATATCTGGAGCCCTCCTTCGAGGCCGCTACGCGGCACCTCAGGATGAGGTAAGGCCTTGGAAAAACACCTCAAACAAGCTCTCAGCCTCTCAAAGTCGCGCCGGTCTTGCGGGCGACCTCGGCCACGATCTTGGCCGTCACGGCCTCGATCTCCGCATCGGTGAGGGTCCGCTCCACCGGTTGGAGCCTCACCGCGATGGCGACGGATTTCGAGCCGTCGGGAATGCCTGTCCCCTCGTAGATGTCGAAGACGTCGATCCCAGCGATGAGCTTGCGCTCGGCAGCTTGCGCCGCCTTCACCACGTCGCCCGCCGCAACGTCGCGCCCGACGACGAAGGCGAAGTCGCGCGAGATCGCCTGGAAGTCGGAGAGGGCCAGCGCAGGCTTCACCTTGGTGGGGCGGTATTTCGGCAGGGGGATCGTATCCAGCGTGATTTCGAAGGCCACGAGCGTGCCCTTCAGGTCCAGAGCTTTCATCACCCGGGGATGGATCTCGCCGAAATAGCCGATCTGGTTCTTCGGCCCGAACTGCATCGTGCCGGAGCGTCCGGGATGAAGCCAAGCGGGGCCACCCGCCACGAGCTGGAGACCGCCGGTCGGTACGCCGAGGGCGGTGAGGAGCGCCAGCGCGTCGGCCTTGGCCTCGAATGCATCGACGGTGGCGGCGGCCCCCGCCCAATGGCGGCCGGCGCCGTCGTGGCGTGCCGTTCCCCGGCGAATGGCCGTGGCGCGGATCGACTGACCCTCGGGCTGGTCGGTCTCGAAGCACTGCCCGACCTCGAACAGGGCGACGTCGCCATAGCCGCGGTCGGCGTTGCGCTGGGCCGCCCGGAGCAGGCCCGGAACGAGGCTCGGGCGCATGTCCGAGAGATCGGCGGCGATGGGGTTGGCCAGCGCCAGATCCGCCTTGCCGCCGCCGAACAGGACGGCGTCGTCATGCGGGATGAACGACCACGTCACCGCCTCCACGAGGCCGCGCGTGGCCAGCGCCCGCTTGGCAAGACGCGTGCGCTTCTGCAGGGGCGTCAGCGTCGCCTTGGCGATGGCGGCATCGCCACGGGTCAGCGGCTTTGGCTCGATCCGGTCGAGGCCGGCGATGCGGATGATCTCCTCCACGAGATCGGCCTTGCCTTCCACATCCGGGCGCCAGGACGGGGTGAGAACCTTCACCCGGTCACCCGAGCCGGCCACGTGGAACCCGAGGGTCTCCAACGTCACCTTCATCTCGGCGCGGGACAGTTCGATCCCGGCGAGCCGGCGCGTCTCGGTCCAGGGGAAATCGATGACACGTTCCGTCTCGGGCAAGTCACCGGCGATCACCGCCTCGCTCGCCGTGCCGCCGCAGATCTCGACGACCATGCGGGTGGCAAGGTCGAGCCCCGGCAGGGCGAAAACGGGGTCGACGCCGCGCTCGAACCGGTAGCGGGCATCGGTGATGATGCCGAGGCGCCGGCCGCTCTGGGCGATGTTCACCGGGTCCCACAGGGCGGATTCGATGATGACGTCCACGGTGGCGTCGTCGCAGCCGGAGGCCTCGCCGCCGATGATGCCGCCGATGGATTCGGGGCCGTTCTCGTCGGCGATGACGACGATGCCGTCATCGAGCGCATAGGTCTTGCCGTCGAGCGCCTTCAGGCTCTCGCCGTCGCGGGCGCGTCGGACCGTGAGAGCGCCCTTCACCTTGGCCGCGTCGAAAACGTGGAGCGGGCGTCCGCGATCGAAGGTGAGGTAGTTGGTGATGTCGACGAGCGCATTGATCGGGCGAAGGCCGATGGCGCGCAGGCGGGCCTGCATCCAGTCAGGGGAGGGGCCGTTCTTCACGCCGCGCACGAGGCGCAGGGCGAAATACGGGCACAATCCCTTGTCCGCGGGCTCGAAATCGAGGGCGACCGGCACGGGGCACTCGCCCTCGCCGCGCACAGGCGGCATCGGCTCGCGCTTCAAGACGCCGATGCCGGCAGCCGAAAGATCGCGGGCGATGCCGTGGATCGAGGTACAGTCCGGGCGATTCGGTGTGAGGTTGATCTCGATGACCGGATCGTCGAGCCCGGCATAGAGCGCGTAGGCCTGGCCGGTCGGGGCGTCCGCCGGCAGATCGAGGATGCCGCTGGATTCCTCGCCGAGTCCGAGTTCGGCGCCCGAGCACAGCATGCCGAGGCTCTCGACGCCCCGGATGTTGCCGACCGCCAAGGTCTTGTCGAGACCGGGCACGTAGGTGCCGGGGGGCGCGAACACCGTCTTCATCCCGGCGCGCGCATTCGGCGCTCCGCAGACGACCTGCACGGGCTGCCCGTCGCCGGCATCCACGGTGCAGACACGCAAACGGTCGGCATTGGGGTGCTGTTCGGCCGTGAGCACATGGGCGACGACAAAAGGCGCGAGCGCCGCCGCCTTGTCCTCGATGCCTTCGACTTCGAGACCGATCCGCGTCAGCGTCTCGGAGATGTTCTCCAGAGACGAGTCGGTGTCGAGGTGCTCCTTGAGCCAGGAGAGGGTGAATTTCATGAGTTCGTCTCTTCGGCTCAGAGGGGCCGGGTTCTGGCGATCAGGAGAACCGCAAGCTTCTTGCGGTCGAGCGTCGTGAGAGATTCGATCAACGTCACGGTCTGTTCCGCAAGCTCGATGTAGCGCAACGTCTCGTCATGACGAACCTTCAGCGTAGGCGGCGAATAGTCGGCGGCGTTTCGAGCTTCCTGCAAACTCAGGAAGTTATTGCCGATATCGGTAACGGTCGGTCCGATCAGGTTCGCATCCCGGCTGTTGAGACGCTTCTTTGCCGTTCCATGATCGAGCAGGCGGTAGATCGGTTCGACGATGTCGTTCTCCTGGGTCCACCCGATCAATTCACTCGCGCAAATGAAGCAGAGAGCGTGAAAGACAGAATAGTAGGCCCCGCTGACCGCCCGGCGCATCGCCGCTTTGCGAAGGTTCACCCGGCCGCGCGTGTCCGCGAGCGCGCGGGATGTTTCCAGAAGATCGTAGACGAGTGGATTTCCGAGCCTCGGCATCAGTGCCGGTCCGGGATTGATTCCGATGGGTCGTCGCCGAGCACTTCGTCATCCGGATAATCGTAGCGAATGTACGGAAATCGCTCCTCGCCCTTATCGAGCAGCCGCTTCCGCAAGGCCGAGAGGGCCCTGGTCGAAGCGTCTCCGCTGGTCACCCCTGCCTTCGGCCTGAAATGCGCCGTCACATGGAGCGAGGGCTCGCCGTCGAAGTCGGGAGCCGGACGAACATCGGCGCTCTCGAACCCGTGTGGTCCGAGCGTTTCCCGCAGCACCTCGTTGGCGACCTGCCGGATCTCCTGCTCGGTCATGCACGATCCCTCCCTCGGCATCCTAACTCGTCAGCCCGGCCACCAGACTCGGGATGTCCAGCGGGCGGAAGCCGTAATGCTCCAGCCAGCGCACATCCGCCTCGAAGAACGGGCGCAGGTCGGGCGTGCCGTATTTGAGCATGGCGATCCGGTCGATGCCCATGCCGAAGGCGAAGCCCTGGACGAAATCCGGGTCGTAGCCGCAATTCCGGAGCACGTTCGGATGGACCATGCCGCAGCCGAGGATTTCGAGCCAGTCGGTGCCCTCGCCGAAGCGGATCTCGCCGCCTTTGCGCGAACACTGGATATCGACCTCGGCCGACGGCTCGGTGAAGGGGAAGAAGGACGGCCGGAACCGCATCTTCACCGCATCGACCTCGAAGAAGGTGCGGCAGAACTCCTCCAGCACCCATTTCAGGTTGGCGATGGTGGCGCTCTTGTCGATCACCAGCCCTTCCACCTGATGGAACATCGGGGTGTGGGTCTGGTCGGAATCGTGACGGTAGGTCCGGCCGGGGCAGATCACGCGGATCGGCGGCTCCTGGGACCGCATCGTGCGGATCTGGACCGGAGACGTATGGGTGCGCAGCACCTTGCGCTGGCCGTTGCGGTCGGGCGCCAGGAAGAAGGTGTCGTGCATCTCGCGCGCCGGATGGCCGGGCGGGAAGTTGAGAGCGGTGAAGTTGTAGTCGTCGGTCTCGATGTCCGGGCCTTCGGCCACCGAGAAGCCCATATCGGCGAAGATCGCGGTGATCTCGTCCATGACCTGGCTGATCGGATGGATGCGCCCACGCGCTTCCGGCGCCTCACGCACCGGCAGGGTGACGTCGATCCGCTCCGCCGCGAGGCGGGCTTCGAGGGCGGCCTCTGTGAGCGCCTCGCGCCGCGTGGCGATGGCGCCCTGCACCCTGTCACGCAGGCCGTTGATGAGCGGACCGCGCTCCTTGCGCTCCTCCGGCGTCATGCTGCCAAGGGTCTTCAGCAGGTCGGAGATCGAGCCCTTCTTGCCGAGCGCAGCGACGCGCACGGCGTCGAGGGAGGCCTCGTCGGATGCGCTCCCGACCTGTCCGAGCAGATCGCCTTCGAGGGTTTCGAGATCGGTCATCGGTTCAAACCACCGGTTGGCATCTGGCCTTCGGATCGTGTGCGGCCCCCGCGAGCGGTTTTGCGGGTAAGCGCCGCCAATGCAAGCGCGCCTGCCGACGATCCTTTGCAAAAGACGAAGGCGCGGCACCTCTCGGCCCGCGCCTTTCGCATCGACGAATGAGAGGGCGTGTGAACGCGCCTCAGGCAGCCTTCACGAATCAGGCAGCCTTGGCGAGGTCCGGAAGAGCGGCCTTGGCCTTCTCCACAACGACCGCGAAGCTGGCCGGCTCGTGAATGGCGAGCTCGGACAGAGCCTTGCGGTCCACCTCGATGCCGGACTTCGCGAGACCGTTGATGAAACGCGAATAGGTCAGGCCGTGCTCGCGGACAGCGGCGTTGAGGCGCTGGATCCAGAGAGCGCGGAACGTGCGCTTCTTGTTCTTACGATCGCGGTAGGCATACTGCATGCCCTTCTCGACCGCCTGCTTGGCGATCCGGATCGTATTCTTGCGCCGGCCGTAATAACCACGGGCGGCCTTGAGGACTTTCTTGTGCTTTGCGTGACTGGTCACGCCGCGCTTGACGCGGGCCATGGGTTCTCTCCTGGATTACGAAAACAGTATCGGCTGCGGCGAAGGATTACCGGCTGTTGGGCAGGAAATACTTCTTCACGTTGGCAGCATCGCCCTCGAACAGGGTGGTGGTGCCGCGCAGGTTGCGGATCTGCTTCGTCGTCCGCTTGATCATTCCGTGGCGCTTGCCGGCCTGGGCATACATGACCTTGCCGGTGCCGGTGATCTTGAAGCGCTTCTTCGCGCCCGACTTGGTTTTCAGCTTGGGCATTTGGCTCTCCTGAACGCGCATGCCCTCCGACCCTGGGACAGGGCGAAGGCGTGCGCTCGGTTGATGCTTCTGATGGAGCAGCACGAACCGCCACGGCAGCCCTATCGGCCGGGCGGTTCAACGCGAGGGGGCGTATGACAGAAAAGAGACGTGGTTTCAATGGCACCGTCACTCGTCGGGCCGTCGCCTTTCGCCCCCGAGCGCTCGGCAAAGCGACCGCCGTCGGATTTTCCATGGAAATGCTGCGTCCGGTTGCTTGACAGGCCGGGGTGCGGAAACTAGACCCCCGACACCGCCGGAAACGGGGCGGGACGCCGTGCGGGCGTAGCTCAGTTGGTTAGAGTGCCGGCCTGTCACGCCGGAGGTCGCGGGTTCGAGTCCCGTCGCCCGCGCCACGTCCATCATCGGCCTGCATCATGCGGGACGATCCGAATGCCCGGCTACCCAGATACGCGGGCGTAGCTCAGTTGGTTAGAGTGCCGGCCTGTCACGCCGGAGGTCGCGGGT